>CAZBUT010000237.1:0-3129 GCA_964495165.1 uncultured Muribaculaceae bacterium
GGTGCAACCGGGATATAATCTTTTGTGATGTCGATGCCCAATGACAGACATTTCTGGTATATGTTTGGGAAGTGTTTCTTTGTTTCTTCGGGGTCTTTGTGTGTCACATCGAGATATACATGGTCGTCGCCATGCAGTTTCATCTCGCTGTCTATCGCGCGTGCCACGATGTCGCGCGGAGCGAGTGACAGACGCGGGTCGTAGCGGTGCATGAACTCCTCCCCTTTGAGGTTGCGCAACACAGCGCCGTAGCCTCGCATTGCCTCAGTGATGAGGAATGAAGGCCTGTCGCCCGGGTGATACAATGCAGTAGGGTGAAATTGTATAAATTCCATGTCTTGCACTGTGCCTTTGGCGCGGTAAACCATCGCAATGCCGTCGCCTGTAGCCACAAGCGGGTTGGTCGTGGTTTTATACACAGCACCCACTCCGCCTGTCGCCATCAAAGTGATGCGGGCGAGAAATGTGTCTACTTTGCCGTCGGGACACAGCACATAGGCACCATAGCATGTGATGCCGGGGGTGCGGCGAGTCACGATTTTGCCGAGGTGGTGCTGGGTTATTATTTCGATTGCGAAATGATCTTCATAAATATCGATGTTGGGGCATTTCTTAACCGCCTTTATGAGGCTTTCCTGTATCTCGAAACCGGTGTTGTCTTTATGGTGCAAAATACGGAATTCAGAGTGTCCTCCTTCGCGGTGCAGGTCAAATTCCCCGTTTTCGTTTTTGTCAAAATCAACACCCCACTTTATAAGTTCGTTGATTTGTGACGGGGCTTCGGTTACAACTTTCTTGACTGCCAAAGGGTCGCTTAGCCAATCTCCGGCGATCATCGTGTCTTCGATGTGCTTGTCAAAGTTGTCGACTTCAAGATTGGTGACTGAGGCTACTCCGCCTTGCGCAAGCGCGGTGTTGGCCTCTTCAAGTTTGGTTTTGCACACCAATGCCACGCGGCCGGTGTGTGCTACTTTGAGCGCGAAGCTCATTCCGGCAATGCCTGATCCTATAACCAAATAGTCATATTCCTTAATCATAACCCTTGTGCGTTATGCCCGATATAGTTGACCGGGCTGATTATTTGTTGCAAATTTACGCTAATATCATCTTTCCGCCAAAAAAATCTCTTGTTGAAAGAGCGCAAAACGGTTTCTAATGGCGGGTGGTGCGCATGAAAAAGTATAGAAACAGCGCGGCAGCGAGAAAAAGCGAGACAGAAAAACTCAGATAGATTCCGTAGATTCCGAGACCGGCTGTGAATCCAAGCAGGTATGTTGACGGCAATCCAACCACAATGTAGCTTACAAATGCAATCCATAGCATAGGCATTACGTTAGACGTGCCACGCAGGGCGTTGGCAAAGTTGATTTGCGTCGCATCGCCATATTGGTACAATATCAACGGCACGATAAGCCCTAAAGATATGGCTACAACTGCCGGATCATCGGTGAACGCCTGTATAAGATTTTCGCCAAAGACAAAAAACACAGTTGATGAAATTGTCGCCAATGTGAGCAGTATATGGTAGCCGGCAAAAGATATTTGCCGTATTTTTTTGTTGTCTTTGAGTCCGGCCGCGTTTGCCACCAATACCGACACGCTTGCCCCGAGGCTGTAATAGATGCAGAATCCGAGTGTACCCACTGTGACCATAACTTGATAGGAGGCAAGCGGCACTTTGCCTAACCAGCCGGCCATTACGGCGGCAACTGAAAATGCCCCTGTCTCAAATGCCATTTGCAGAGAAACCGGCCATGACGTGCGGTTGATGTGTGTTATGTGGCGCAAAGACAGCTTGCTGCTCAAGAATCCGTTGCGATAGGTTTTGTAGCGTTTGAAGCCGAAAAAGACATACATTATGCACACCATGGAGAGTACACGTGAAAACAATGTGCTAATGCCGGCACCTGTTAGCCCGAGTTCGGGACACCCCCACTCTCCGTATATCAGCATGTAGTTTCCGGCAATATTGACCAAGTTGGCAAACAGTATAATCCACATTGGCATCTTTGTGTGGTTGATAGCGTATGACCATTGGGCAAACGCGTTGAACACGCATATAGGGATTAGTCCGGCTAAAAACATCAGGTAGTAGGGACGAATGAGCGGCAGCAATTCCTCGGGTTGCCCCATACGGTGTACGTTGAGGTAGAGCACCGTCATGATTCCGCATAATAACAACGTGAACAAGAGGTTGACAAACAGTCCGTTGCGCAATATAGCCCCTATCGTGTCATTGCGTTTTTGGGTAAACAGCGCGCCTATGAGCGGTGTAAGCCCATAGGTGAAACCGATACATGCAAGATTGGCAACATTGAAAACATTGTTTACAAATGATGCTGAGGCCAAAGCTTCGGTAGAGTACCGCCCTACCATTATCGTATCGGCAAATCCGGTGACAATCATTCCCAATTGTCCTATAACAATGGGAAGCCCGAGCTTGATTATATCAACATAATTGCCTTTGTATTTCTGCCAGAAACTCATATAGATTTAAATATCAGCGCACACCTTGGATTGAGGTGTGCGCACGATTTCTATTGTAAGTAGTTATCAATCTCTGCTCGCTCCGAAGAAACGCAACAAGTAAAGGAACAAGTTGATGAAGTCAAGGTAAAGACTCAATGCGCCCATTGTTGCGAGCTTGCCTTCTGTCCCGTTTGGTGCCATTGAAGCCATTTGCTTGATTTTTTGTGTGTCCCAAGCAGTAAGACCTATGAAAATCAAAACTCCGGCTATAGAAATCAGCCAACCCAATGTGTCGCTTTTTGTGAAAATGTTCACAACAGAGCAGATAATGAGACCGAATAAAGCCATATACAGCATGGAGCCGAACTTTGACAAGTCTTTTTCCGTGAAATATCCGTAGATGCTCATTGCTCCAAATGTGCCTGCAGTTATGAAAAATGTTTTGGCAATTGAAGTCATTGTGTAGATGAGAAATATCGGTGCCAATGCAAGTCCGTTTACAATAGCAAAGAGGAAAAACAACCCGGTTGCCGCCATTGAACTTAAACGGTTGATAGCTCCGGAGATAGCAATGACCAATCCCACTTCAAGCAGAAGCAGAACCCACATTGTTGACGGATTTTGCAAGATAAAAGAGATGAAGAGCTCGCTCCCGGCAGC
>CAZBUT010000238.1:0-3117 GCA_964495165.1 uncultured Muribaculaceae bacterium
AACATGTATTCAAGCCACGTGTCAGTCGGTGCAACCCTGCCTTTATAGACATCAACAATATAACTTATCGACTGGAATGTGTAAAACGAGATACCGACCGGCAATATTATGTCGAGGGGTTGGAAATTTCCTTGAACCATTTGTGACCAATTCCACAAAAAGAAATTGGCATATTTGAAATACCCCAAGATACTCAAAGACGCTACCACCGATACCGCGACACATGTTTTGCGCGCCTTGGACGATTGCAGTTTCACCATATATCTTGACAAACTCCAATCAAGCAATGATGTGACGATTAGCAACAGAAAAAATATTCCGCTTGATTTGTAGTAAAAATACAGGCTAAAAGCTACTACAAACATCAGCATTTGCCAACGGCGTTTTTTCACCATTGCATAAATCGGCAGAAAAAATAAAAACAGAAGCCAAAACAGACCACTGGAAAAAATCATTGGAGCTGAAGCATCATAAGTCAGCAATTCGCCGAGATTACGGAAAATCGTTATCAAATCCATATCTTTTGCTATTCAGTTATCGTTTTGGTTGGAGAACTACAACACGTTGTGGCTTGCCCAAACGTTCGGCAGGCACCTCAAGCCTTATAGGGTGAGCGCAATTTTGAGGCATCCACCTCACCACACTATCCATCCACATTACTGCTGATGAACGGGTAGGATGGGCACCGTCTTTAGCTCTGTCAAACGTCATTCCATTTGACAGGAAAAAACATCCCGGCTTGGTGTTGGCTGCAATAAGGTCATTTATTCCGGTATCAGGTTTCCAGTTTGGAGGGCCAATCCACAAATAAGGGATTTCTCCTATCTGCGACAAAATCGACTTTACATATTTATCACGTTTTTGCGCTATATCTTTTACAAAAAGCTCGTTAGCGCCAAGACATATAAATATATACGATGGCTTAAAACGTTTGATAAACGTCTGTAGCGTATCACATTCGCCCCACACATTGGAAGTCGAACTATACCAAATCACGGTATTCATTTTATGACCGTTTTCTTTGGCATATGCGGCAAGTCTCGGTGACAATCCTTCAAGCATCGAGTCTCCGATAAACAATATACTTTGAGTCGCTGTATCAAGCGGTTGCGGAAACTTTTTCTCGACATCGACGGCAACCGTATCTGCAATCTCAGGCATTGGCTCCTCGATTGTTTGTGTGACACGCGACAACATTCCCGACGTTTTTAATTCAAGCCCCAATATGTTTATTGTATCAAAACTTGATGCCACAAAAAACAATACCAGCGACAACAAGAGCAAAAGCCATAATTCTCTATATCCTTTCTTCATGTGTATGTTTTCAATAATAAACATCAAAATTACAAAATTTTTCTCACTTTACCGATAAAATAGTAACTTTACCGGAAAATCATAATCTATTCATTTGTAATATAGGCAAAGACATGACTACTATCGTTCTTTTATCTGTTATCACTTTACTATGCATTGTTGTAATTATATGGTTGCTAAAATCGTCAAACACAGCTAAATCTCAATTATCACTATTATCCGCCGAAAAAGCGACTGCGATGTCGCAGGCAGCCGATGCGACAAAAAGAGCCGATGACTCTTCACTCGCGCTGTCACAACTGCAACGCGACATGATTACAATCAGAGAAGAAAACAGCCGACTGCAAGAGCGCATAAGATTTGCCGAGGAAGAAAAAGAACGGCTTGCCAAAGAATCAGAAATGCGATTTCAGAACATCGCTAATGAAATTTTAGCCAACAACTCACGGGTATTCAAGGAACAAAACGAGACTCGACTGTCTGAAATTCTGAATCCATTACGAGAGAATATCGAACAATTTAAAAAGACAATTACCGACAGCTACTCGGCTGAAGCTCGCGAACGTTTTTCACTCCAAGAGCGCATCAAAGAATTAATCGAACTGAATCAATCGATTGGTAAAGAAGCAAAAGACCTCACAACCGCACTCAAAGGAAACAGCAAAGTTCAAGGTGACTGGGGAGAAATGATTCTTGAAAATATCCTCGAGAAATCGGGATTGCAAAAAGACCGGGAATACACCGTACAACAAACCACCGACGAAAACGGCAACACTCTGCGTAACGAAAGCGGAGCTGCATTACGTCCCGATGTTGTTGTAAATTATCCCGGAGACCGATATGTGGTAATAGATTCAAAAGTATCATTAAATGCATATGTCAACTATATCAATTCAGAAAGCCCCGAAGAACAGGAAGCCTATGCCAAGCAACATCTGCAATCGGTAAAAAAACACATAGCCGAACTGCGCGACCGCAAATATCAAGATTATATAGGTGGAGGCAAAACCGATTTTGTTATGATGTTTATACCAAACGAGGCTGCCTATATTACCGCAATGCAACTCGACAGCAATCTATGGCAAGAGGCCTACGATGTGAGAGTGTTATTGGTATCTCCTACCCAACTCATCTCGGCACTGCGGCTTGTTGCTCAACTTTGGAGTCATGACAGGCAAACACGCAACGCAATTGAAATTGCAAATGCAGGTGGACGCATGTATGACAAGTTTGTAGGCTTTGTTGATGATATGCGCAAAATCGGAAAAACAATCAACCAAACACACGATGCATTTAACAGTGCCATGACAAAGCTAAGCGAAGGTAAAGGCAACCTTGTGTCTCACGCTGAAAAAATGCGTATTCTCGGGGCTAAAGCTACTAAAGCGCTTCCCGATTCCCTTAAAGAGACCGACGATTAATCATAGTTATTTTTGATACTGACTAAAAAGGGGTGGCACATGCTGAAGTTGTGCCACCCCTTTAAGGTATATTTAGTAACCGGTTATTACTTGAGGATAACCTTTTGAGTGTGAGTTGCGCCTGTGGCATCAACCACTTCAACATCTTCAGGTTCAGCAACAACATTCTCGATACCTGTGCTTATCTGTCCGTCATAGTAGTAATAAGCAACACCTTGAAGCGCACAACATACCCAGATATTCAAACGGTAATCATCATTTGAAAGCGATTGACAAATTGACGACAAGTTTTGAGCATTTGCAGCAGCACCAAGACCGGCAGCAGGATACTTACAGTTGTACCCGGTTGTAAGCTCAATGCCGTTAGTTACATTACATAATG
>CAZBUT010000239.1:0-3096 GCA_964495165.1 uncultured Muribaculaceae bacterium
CAGGGGGTCGCGGGTTCGAGTCCCGTCCATACCGCAGAGGAGAGAGGAGAGTGAGTAGATTACATCGCATGATTAATTTATTCACTCTTTTTTTATTGCCCAAACAAATCCTCCAACAGTCCATCACGACATAAAAACTACGGGGATAAAATCTATAACATAGACGATATAGAAACAAAATAGCAATTAAACGGAATTTTGTTTGGTGAAAATTAAAAAATTACGTTACCTTTGTATAATTTATATCAGAGAAACTATCAAATGAAAGTAAAAATACATCGCGAAGGCACTAATATACTTATCATATTGCTGGTAATATTATTGGCAATAAATGTGCCTATATGGCTGTATCTGAAACCGGCGGCAATACCGGTAACAGCCGCGTCGGGCATATTCTTTCTTTTGGTGGTGAATTTTTTCCGTTCTCCGCGCCGTCATTTTATGGGCAACCGCGAGAATGTGGTTGTAGCCTCGGCCGACGGTCAGGTAGTAGCGCTTGAAGAGACATTTGAAGATGAGTATCTGCACCGCAAGGTGATACAACTTTCGGTCTTCATGACTGTTTTTAATGTACACGCCAATTGGTTTCCGGTCGACGGTGAGGTGCTTTTTGTGAAACATCACCCCGGACGCTTCATCGCGGCATACCTGCCAAAATCAAGCACTGAAAACGAGCGTTCGACCGTGGTGATCAGAGCAAAAAACGGTCAGGAGATACTCATGCGGCAAATAGCCGGAGCAATGGCAAGACGCATAGTGACATACGCCGAGCCGGGCGATGAAGCCTCAATCGAAGACCACATGGGATTTATCAAATTTGGTTCGCGCGTGGACATATATCTGCCGTTAGACGCAGAGATATTAGTTAAAATCGGCGACAAGACCACCGGTGGCATCACCCAAGTGGCCCGCCTAAAAAAATAAGAAATGTTTAAACGTATCAAAGCTCAAATACCCAACACAATCACATGCTTGAATCTCTTGTCGGGGTGCTTGGCATGTATTTTTGCATTTTCAAGCAATGAAACATTTGGCGTGATGCAAGGCTATCAATGGGCATTTGTCTGCATCGGAGCGGCCGCGCTCTTTGACTTCTGCGACGGGGCAACAGCCCGCTTGTTGCATCTGTATTCACTCATAGGCAAGGAGCTTGACTCGCTTGCCGACCTGATAAGCTTCGGGCTTGCGCCGGCATTGCTCATGTTTAACACTATGAACACCTACAACGACGGTTCGTGGCTGTCATATTTTGCCTTGGTGATTGTCGTGTTTGGCGCATTGAGATTGGCAAAATTCAATGTAGACGAACTGCAAACCACCTCTTTCAGAGGCTTGCCCATTCCTGCCAATGCTTTGTTTTGGATAGGCATCTGCTCTTGGATTCACAGCAACGCCTACCTTGGCAACGCTTTGACAATCATATTGATGGTTGCCGTATCCTACCTGATGGTTTCAAACATACGCATGTTCTCCCTCAAATTCAAAAACTTTGACTGGAGAGAGAATTTCCGCCGCTACGCGATTTTATTCGCCGCCGTGGTGTTTGTTGCCACCAATGGCGTCCCGGGATTTGCATGGGCTATTTGCTTCTACATCATCATCTCGGCACTAAGCCGCGTGAAAGAAGAACAATAAACCTTTAACTGCAATCCAAGACTCCAAGCCATGAGACCATTTTTCTTGATATTAATACTTCTGTTTTTTGTCTGGCCGTTGCTGAAAGTGGTCTTCGCCATTTTTCGCGCGCAAAAAAATGTGCGGCGCGTGTACAAGGAAGCATTTGATCAGCAAAAACAAAACAGCCGCAAATCCGGCAGAAGCCAAACACATGAGCGGCAAAGAAAAGGCAAGATTTTTGACCGCACAATGGGCGAATATGTTGAATTTGAAGAAATCGAGTGCGCCACATCAACAATATCCGATGAAAGCGGGAAAACGGCAGAACAGCAATCGGCAAAGGCAGAGCAACGCATTGCAGATGCCGATTGGGAGGATATAAAATAGCAGTAACCATGAACGTAGAGGAG
Organism: uncultured Muribaculaceae bacterium; assembly: GCA_964495165.1. Taxonomy (GTDB): domain Bacteria; phylum Bacteroidota; class Bacteroidia; order Bacteroidales; family Muribaculaceae; genus RGIG4079. The sequence continues at coordinate 2,028 of CAZBUT010000239.1, forward strand.
GTATATGGTTTCTGTAAAAGCCTTCCTCATGCCGAGGAAACTTTTCCGTTTGACCAGATCAATTTGGTATTCAAAATCGGAGGCAAAATGTTTGCACTATTGCCCCTTGACAAGCCCCGGTTGATCATTGTCAAATGCGACCCGCAATTGGCAATCGAATTGAGGGAAAGATATACAGGCATAGAAGCGGCATGGCATTTCAACAAAAAACATTGGAATCAAATCGACCTCACAAGCGATGTGCCGGTTGCAGTTATCGAACAGTCGATACGCCATAGCTACGATTTGGTGCACGCAAAACTGCCACGCGCAATACGCCAATCGCTCAATGACATTTCTACAACCCACTCAGACAATGTTTAAACAATATGACCGATAAATATTACACAATAAGGCTTTTTGACTTTTTGAGAAAAGTTGCCGCAAACAACAACCGGGATTGGTTTCACTCCCGCAAAAGCGAATATGACGAGCTACGCGCGCAATGGCTTGAAGAACTCGACCGCCTTGTAAACTTAATGGCGGCGTGGGAGCCTCAACTTGTGTCGCAATCGACCAAGACATGCGCCTACAGATTTTATCGCGACACAAGATTTTCCCAAGACAAATCTCCCTATAAAACATTTTTCTCGGCGGCAATAAGTCCGTGGGGGAGAAAAACGCCACGAGCCGGATACTACCTGCACATGGGAATCGATGAAGAAAACCTTTGGGGCGGCTCGGGGCTGTATGGCGGAATATGGTGTCCCGACAAGCAAATGTTGCGCAAACTGCGACATGCCATTATCGACAATATCGAGGAGTTTGAAGAAATCATAAACGCTCCCGACCTGCAAAAGCACTATCCCGGCTGGATTGGCGAGTCGCTGAAAAAAGTACCGGCAGGCTGGGACAAAGACCACCCGCAAGCCGATTTGTTGAAACTGAAAGAATACGGGCGCTTATGCTCCTGCAAAGAGCGTTTTTTCTCCGACCCGTCATGGGTTGAAATTGCAGCGCAGCGATTTTCGATTCTGAAACCGCTCATCGACTTTCTCAACTACTCATTAGACGAGTAATTACAAGCCTC
>CAZBUT010000240.1:0-3084 GCA_964495165.1 uncultured Muribaculaceae bacterium
GCCGGTAGGTTGCTACGAATCACTTCACGCTGCAATACAAGCCGGAGCCGATGCCATATACTTCGGAGTTGAAGGGCTCAATATGCGTGCTCGCTCATCGGTAAACTTCACACTTGACGATCTCCACAACATCGCCCGTATCTGTGATGAGAATGGAGTGAAATCATATCTGACGGTTAACACAATTATCTACAACGAAGATATAGAAAACTGCCACCGCATAATCGATGCCGTGAAACAATCGGGCATTTCGGCAATAATCGCGTCAGATATCGCTGCAATCTCATATGCACGTTCGATTGGCGTTGAAGTGCACATATCTACACAATTGAATGTTTCAAACATCGAAGCCGTGAGATTCTATGCACAGTTTGCCGATGTTGTTGTATTGGCTCGCGAATTAAATCTCGACCAAGTCAAAGAGATATATGAGACTATACAGCGCGAAAACATCAAAGGTCCCAAAGGCGAGAAAATACGCATTGAAATGTTCTGCCACGGAGCATTGTGCATGGCCGTATCCGGCAAATGTTATCTAAGTCTTCATGAAATGAATTACTCGGCCAACCGAGGTTCATGCACTCAGATTTGCCGTCGCGGTTACACTGTGCGCGACCGCGAGACCGGAGATGAACTTGACATCGAGAATAAATATATCATGTCTCCCAAGGATCTGAAAACAATCCACTTCTTAAACAAAGTGATTGACGCCGGAGTGCGCGTGCTCAAGATTGAAGGTCGCGCACGGGGTCCCGAATATGTAAAAATCGCGGTTGAATGCTATAGCGAAGCCATAAATGCCTGTTGCGACGGCACGTTTACAGAAGATAAAATCGCCGATTGGGACAACCGCCTGAAAAAGATCTTCAACCGGGGATTTTGGAACGGATACTATCTCGGGCAACGATTGGGAGAATGGTCTTCAAAATACGGTTCATCGGCCACTCGCGTGAAAACCTATGTAGCCAAAGGCATCAGATATTTCTCTAACATAGGTGTTGCTGAATTTCACATGGAGAGCGGTGAATTGAGCGTAGGAGATGAGATTATAATCACAGGCCCTACAACAGGGGCTATAATAATGACGCTCGACGAAATACGGGTAGATCTAAAGCCGGTTGAGAAGACCATTAAAGGCGAACGCTTTTCAATTAAGGTGCCCTCCAAGATACGCCCCAGCGACCGCATGTACCGTTGGAGCCCGACATCATCAGATACAAAACAAGAATAACCTATCCAAAATCGCTTGACGGCTAAATTAAGTCAGACGATTATTTTTTATCAGTCACCTTAATCAGATGCTCAAGCCCGTATTGACGCAAAATTTCATTACGGTCATAATTTATCAGCATAAAGCCACCAGCGTCCCGCAAACATGAATCAGTCGCCTTTTTTAGCTTTTTGCGATTCACAATAGGTTTCGTTGTCCTTTGCTTTTGCGCCTGCCGTTTTTTCAAAATTTCAAGCATCATGTTTTTTACCTCAAAACTTTCGCATTGCCTTAAATATTCTATTAGCACTGAATCATCGACACGTTTTTCAAAATCTGCAATAAACTTCCGAAACAGACCCAAGTCCTTATTGAGCATTTCAAGTTTTTTGATTTCATTAAGAATTGATTCATCATTAGACAGACTCTTGAATTTCTCTATTTCAGACCAAGAAATCACCCCTGCACTATAATCTTCCACATATACCGAAAACAGATTTTTAATGTAAAAATCACACAACTCGGCAAATGCAGGTGATAAACACCCGAAGTAAGCGGTCAATGTTTCTCTGTCAAAAGATATACGATCAATTGATTTTGAAGATGCAATATCATAAATCCATTCTTGCCACACCGATACCGTTGCGAGGCTGTTTGTTTCAACCGCGATTTTCTCTATGAAAAATTTGATCTGTTTTTCGTCCATATAGTATTCGTGCGTTATATAAGAGAACTTCTATAAATTCTCACAATAAGATTCATTTCTCGCAAAGATACGCTGTGAATGAGACATATGTCAACACCGCTTTGTTAAATATTGTCAATATGCTGCATGTGGCGATTTATCTGAGGGGCATTTTGCAGATTTCGGCTAAAACATTTATCACAAAAGTAAAGGGCTGAATTACAGCAAATCGCAAAGCAAAAATGCATAAAAGAAAAATTTGCATAAAAAGTTGCATAATACAAAAACTTGATTTATCTTTGCATTGGAATAAGGTAATTTTATAATCATCCATATAAAAATAATCACATCCCTGTATACACTTTACAACATGTAAAAGATAGCCAAGTCGTGAGACTCGGCTATCTTGCTTTTTTTGGGGGATACAATCCTATTCTTCTATATCATCATATTTTTGAAAGAGGAAATCATTATATGGAAATCGTGTGAGGTGTATCTCCTTGGCCTTGGCATATAGCATATCTTTTAGAGAATCTATATTTTGTTGCTCCTTGGCCGAGATAAACACACAATTGTCATGCATCTTAGCCATCCATGACGACTGCAATTCCTCAAGCGATATATTTTCACGCTTGCGCGGTGTGAGGTCGTCCTCATCTTTGGGGGTGTATGAGAATGCATCGACTTTGTTAAACACCATAATCATCGGCTTGTCTTTGCTGTCGCATATCTCCTGCAAGGTTTTATTCACAACTTCAACCTGCTCTTCAAACTGCGGGTGGGAAATATCCACCACATGCACAAGCAAATCGGCATCACGCACTTCATCAAGCGTAGATTTAAACGAATCGACAAGGTGCGTAGGCAATTTTCTGATAAACCCTACAGTGTCGGTCAACAAAAACGGGAGATTATCTATTATCACTTTGCGCACAGTCGTGTCGAGCGTCGCAAAAAGTTTGTTTTCGGCAAAAACATCGCTCTTGCTCAACAGATTCATGAGTGTCGACTTGCCCACGTTGGTATATCCCACAAGTGCCACACGTGTCAGCTTGCCACGGTTTTTACGCTGGATTGACTTCTGCTTGTCAATGCTTTTCAACTCGGCTTTCAAACGGGCTATCTTGTCAAGAATGATACGGCGGTCGGTCTCAATCTGTGTTTCACCCGGTCCGCGCATTCCGATACC
>CAZBUT010000241.1:0-3071 GCA_964495165.1 uncultured Muribaculaceae bacterium
AGAGCTAAAGTGCTTATTTTACAATAACTTTTGATGCTTTTCCGTCAACGCTCACGATCTAAAGTCCGGCCGGTACTTCAAGCGTATTGTAGTATTGGCCTGTGATTGAATAAACCTGAACATTGCTATAATCGCCATTGATGATGATTTCGCCTTGTCCGCCATATACCTGAGTGGCAGAAGTGTCGGCAAACGTTTCTTCAACGCCGGCGTTTACATTTTTGGTTACAATTACCACATAGCTATGAGCGGGAAGACTCACGCTTTTGCCCGTTGCTGAGAATGTAATGTCTGCTTCTTTGTTATAACTTGTGTGGGCGATTTGGTAATCATCGTCTGTTGCGCTGTTAAAAGGTATGTTTGAGAATGTCTTTTTTGTTTTGTAGGGATTGGCGACCATTATAAGCTCTTGTGTTCCGTTAGAGAGGTGGATTTGGTAGCCGGTAGTCCAGTTTGATGCATTGCAGTTGATTGCCACTGTGCTTGTTTCTGAGAACAAATCGGGGTTGCCGCGACGCAATCCGCATAATTTAGAGTAGCAGTCATAAAGACCTTTGCGATGCTCATTTTCAAGATGACTCCAATTTACGATTTTGGGATCGGTATTGTTGCTGTTATCTGAATTTTTGGTTGTCTGCTCATTGCCAAGTTCTCCAAATTGCCAAATCATTTTTGGCCCGGGCGACATGAGCATTATTGCAGCTACACAGCCGAGACGCAAGGTACGGTTATTAACGTATTTGTCGTTTTTGATTGTTGTTCCATTGCCGTATGCGACTTGTTTATATCCGAGGCGTTCTTCATCATGGCTTTCGGCGTATGCAACAGTCGATCCCCATGTGCGTCCGTAGTTAGGAGCATAAAATCCATTGAGATTGGCATTGTCTTCAAAGCACATGGCAAGTTGTCCGGCACCTTCGTTGATGTTTGACCAGTTGAGTTGTCCATCGGCAGCCATTTCATTTTCTTCTTGCGAACCGGCAAGGTTTTCATTAATGTGGTATGCTTTAGGATTGATTTCCTTTATCCATGCGTGAAGTTGCTTCATGCGGTTTACGCGAGAACTATTGTATTTTTCGGTATCACCGTTGTAGCTGTTATTGTCGCCAAGTCCTTTTACAAGGTCAAAACGGAATCCGTCAACCTTAAATTCTTTCAACCAATATTGCAATACGTCTTTCCATTGTTGTTGAACGAGGGCGTTGTCTTGATTCCAGTCGTTAAGCACGCTGTAGGCGTGAGGCGCATTTTCATTGTAGAATGGATTGTTTGAAATCGGGTACATTTGATACCAGGGGTGTAATCCGTCGCTCTGGTTGAATACGATATCAAGAATTACAGCGATGCCTGCTTCGTGGCATTTGTCAATAAACTCGCGGTAATCGTCATGTGTTCCGTAGGCTTTGTCAGGCGCAAAATAGAAGTTGGTATTATAGCCCCATGAGTTGTTGCCGTTAAATTCCATGATTGGCATCAATTCAACCGCATTCACACCAAGAGTCTTGATATATGGCAACTTCTCGATAGCTTTGCGCACTGTGCCATTGCCTTCGGCTTTTCCCTCAGTTCCGGTAAAATCGCGGAACAGCATTTCATAGATAATGAGGTTTTTAGCTTCAGGAGCTTGGAAATCGGTTACTGTCCAATTGTAGTCATCTATATTGCCTTTATATACAGCGAGCATTACGCCGTCAACATATTCGGTAGGATATTTGGGCATGTTGGGATATATATCTTCAGAAATCCACTTGTCACTCCACGGGTCGAGAATGAGTTTAGCGTATGGGTCGCCCACTTTAGTTGTGGCGTCAACAGCATAATAGTAGGGGTAGGCTGTATTGTTGTCGAGACCCGATACGGTAGTCCAGAAATAACGGTTTCCGTTGTAATCTTGGTAGTTCATCACATTTTTGTTGAGTGCTTTGTAGTTGTCCCAAGCACCCACGATCATGACATTGCTTTTGCCCGGAGCGGCAAGACAGAATGTCACAGTGCCGTCGGCATTTGCCACTGCTCCCATTTTGGGAACGCCGCCGGGATAGTTTGCTGCTGTTGAATTGTTGGGATAGCAGAATGACAATGTCTTTGATATCACATCGCTGCCTTTTGTGGCGCGGGCAACTACTTCATACTCGCCGAGCGAAGCAAAATTGTGAGTATATGACAATGCTGTTCCCGATGCGTTTGACGAAACGACTGAGTTATTTACCAAGAGTTCAAGCTTGGAAGCATCGGTTGTTACAACATTAAATGTTACAGAGTTTGTGCTTGCTGTGAGTATATCGCTTGCCGCATTAGAGGTGAATTGCATCTGGAAGCCCTCGGGGTGTACATCAACAAAGATGTCACCGCCTGTTGCTGTTTTTCCTTCTTTTGAATTATCTCCTGTACGGAATACGATTGCGATTTGTTTTACCGTCTCTGTCGCGTCGGTCATTCCGAAATATGTGCGAATGTCACCGATATTGAGGCTCCATGTGTTGGTCGATACATATTCCAACTTATACTTGGCAGAGTTGTCACCCCAAGCAGGAGCATATTTCCAGTCGCCTGAACCTTCGCTGTTGTTGGTGATAACGCCGATGTGGGCATAAACTTCTGTCGATGAAGTAACACCCATAAGACCTTTGTTGCCCTGGTCGGCATGATAGGTTAAAACTACATTTTTGCTGCTTTCTTGAAGAATGGCCGGAGTTGTTGTTATAATTTGCGCAACTGCTCCGGTGGCGGCAAGAGTTATTGCCACCATTAGAAGTAAGATTTTCTTCATTTGTGTTAAATTTAAGTTATTTATTGATATAGTATTATCTACACTAAATTGCTCGGCTACAAAGATACGTAAATTATTGCTAAATAGCTAAGAACTTGGTCTGTTTTTGTTTAAACCAATAAAATTTGCTCTGCAATAATAAAGATTCTCCAAACCGGTGAGATTATTGCGTGCATTGGTCAAATAACATCGGTCAATTTAAGTGCGTTAATGGTATAGTCTTGCCATTGTCGCAAAGTGTCTAATGCTTTTTCGCGCTCGCCAGCCAGCAAGTAACCTTTAATTGTTTTGGCTTGGTCTG
>CAZBUT010000242.1:0-3053 GCA_964495165.1 uncultured Muribaculaceae bacterium
TGCTTAATTCCAATAAATAAATTTGCATTTGAAAAACAATGAGTTGTATAAACGATATATTCAATATACCAAATAAGTTAACACAAACATTTATTATGTTTTTAAACGCTGATTTGTTTAATTATTGAGTTGTAAAACGGAGTAAAGTTATTAACTTTGCATGTTATAAACACAATGTTAATAATATGACTAAATAGCTATTATTCAAATGTGAGCATGTAGATAATATATCTATAACATTCATTTGAAATATTTATAACTTAATATGCAAGTAAAACTGCAAAAAGTTATTGCCATTATCAACAGCCGTTATAGTTATTATTAAAGAATATTTTAAAAGAAAACAATTTAAAAATAAAAAAGATGAATGTCGATAAAGGCTACATAGATGCGCCTGTGGATAAATCTTTAAATATAAAAGATGAAATCATGCTTCTCAAAAAAGAGAAAAACGCTGTGATTTTAGCTCATTATTATCAAAAAGGAGAAATTCAGGATTTAGCTGACTTTATAGGTGACAGTTTGGCTTTAGCTCAAATAGCCCAAAAGATAGAAGCTCCTATTATAGTATTATGCGGAGTTAATTTTATGGGTGAGACTGCCAAAATACTCTGTCCTGACAAAAAAGTGTTGATTCCTGATTTGAATGCAGGCTGTTCACTTGCCGATAGCTGTCCTGCCGATGAATTTGAGAAGTTCATTAAAGATAATCCAGATCATACGGTTATAAGCTATGTAAACACGTCGGCAGCTGTAAAAGCATTGACTGATGTAGTAGTTACTTCTACCAATGCAAAACAGATAGTAGAAAGTTTTCCTGTTGATGAAAAGATAATATTCGGTCCTGATCGTAATCTTGGAAATTACATAAACAGTATCACCGGAAGAAATATGAAATTATGGAATGGTGCCTGCCATGTTCATGAACAATTTTCGGTGCAAAAAATAGTAGAGTTGAAAAAACAACACCCGTCAGCTAAAATATTGGCACATCCCGAATGTAAAGATGTGTTGGTTAAGCTGGCCGATAAGGTAGGATCTACAGCAGCATTACTTAATTATGCCGTTAATAGTGATGAAAAAGAATTTATTGTTGCTACTGAAAGCGGTATAATACATGAGATGCAAAAGAAGTGTCCTGAAAAAGTTTTTATTCCGGCTCCACCGGAAGACAGCACATGTGCCTGCAACGAATGTAATTTCATGAGGCTGAATACGCTTGAAAAACTTTACAATTGTTTGAAATATGAATTACCTGAAGTGAAGGTAGATAAAGATATATCGGAAAAAGCAATTAAACCTATTTTAAAAATGCTTGATATATCGGCTAAATTAAAACTGTAAAATAATAAACTATAAATAGCAATGGAATATAATCATAAAGATATTGAAAGCCGTTGGCAACAATACTGGAAAGAAAATAAAACGTATAAAACCGAAATAGATAACAGTCGTCCAAAGTATTATGTATTGGATATGTTTCCATATCCGTCGGGTGCAGGATTGCATGTAGGGCATCCTCTTGGTTATATAGCTTCAGATATATTCTCTCGTTATAAACGTCTGCAAGGTTTTAACGTGTTGCACCCAATGGGATATGATGCTTATGGTCTTCCGGCTGAACAATATGCTATACAGACCGGACAACATCCTGAAGTGACAACTTTCCAAAATATAGACCGCTATCGCAGTCAACTTGATAAGATAGGATTTTGTTATGATTGGGATCGTGAAATAAAAACTTGTGATCCGGAATATTATAAATGGACTCAATGGGCATTTATACAAATGTTCAATAGTTATTTTGACAAAAATACAGGAAAAGCCGAACCTATTTCAAAATTAATAGAGTGTTTTGAGTCGGCCGGTACTGAAAATATAAATGCAGCTTGCAGTAAAGATTTGGTGTTTACTTCCGGCGAATGGAAAAGATATAGCGAAAAAGAAAAAAGCGATGTATTGATGAATTACCGCATTGCTTATCTTGGCAACACTATGGTTAACTGGTGTCCCAAACTCGGAACAGTGCTTGCCAATGATGAAGTGAGTGAAGGTGTATCAATACGCGGAGGTTATCCGGTAGAACAAAAGCTGATGTATCAATGGTGTCTCCGTGTATCGGCTTATGCTCAACGTCTCCTTGACGGTCTTGAAACTATAGACTGGACTGAATCTTTGAAAGAAACACAACGCAACTGGATAGGACGCAGTGAAGGTGCAGAAATGATTTTCAAAATAGCAGATAGTGATGTAGAGCTTGAGATATTCACAACTCGTGCCGATACTATATTTGGAGTTACATTTATGGTTTTGGCTCCTGAAAGTGCTTATGTACAACAAATAGTAACTGCCGATAGAAAAGAAGAAGTAGATAGTTATATACAAAGCATAAAGCATAAAACAGAACGTGAACGCATGATAGACAAGACTGTCAGTGGTGTGTTTACAGGTGCATTTGCTATAAATCCGTTAACAGGTAAAAAAATACCTGTATGGGTAAGTGATTATGTACTTGCCGGATATGGAACAGGTGCAATTATGGCTGTGCCTGCACATGACAGCCGAGATTATGCTTTTGCGCGTCATTTTGCGCTTCCTGTTATTCCATTGATAGAAGGTTGTGATGTGAGTGAATCAAGTTTTGATGCCAAAGAGGGAAAAATGATAAACTCACAAGGTGAAGAACTGAATCTTAATGGATTGGAGGTAAAAGAAGCAATTGCTGCAACCAAAAAGTTTATCAGCGAAAAAGGAATAGGAAAAGTTAAAGTCAACTATCGTCTTCGTGATGCTATATTCAGTCGTCAGCGTTATTGGGGTGAACCATTTCCTGTATATTATAAAGATGGAATACCTTGTATGATGAATGAAAATAAACTTCCGTTGTTGCTTCCTGAAGTGGATAAATTCTTGCCTACTGAAACAGGTGAGCCTCCATTGGGAAGAGCAAAAAATTGGAAAACTGAAGAAGGATATCAGATAGAATTGTGTACGATGCCTGGTTTTGCCGGTTCATCGGCTTATTATTTACGATATATGGATCCGCGCAACAA
>CAZBUT010000243.1:0-3044 GCA_964495165.1 uncultured Muribaculaceae bacterium
GATGAATTTTTAAAATTGTTTACGTTCGAAAATAATGCTGCGGATTTTAGGTTAAATGCTAAAAGCATAATGAGTGGCACATAACAATACTAAAAATCTGCAATTTTCATTATCGCCACTGTCAGAAAGAATGCCAAGTATATCGATGCCGGTACCAAATTCCAATAATACCGCTTCTTTGATGCTTCTTTAAAAGTAACGCGATATTTAAATGTTTCTATGTCCATGTATAATGATTTTTCTGCTATCAGTTACTTCTTATTTTGAGACCTCGACTATTTTACCGGAATCAAGATACCAAATAAACCCTTTTACTTTATCATATCCGATATTTTGAAGCAAAGCCATGTAGCCTCTTACCTGTTCGGCATACCGACGAGGGTGCGGCTCTCCAAATTTATAATCTACGACCTCAACTGTTCCGTCCTCGGTCCACACCACCCTATCGGGGCGATAACGCTCTCCCGATTGTGTGATAATCGTGCGTTCCCGCACAATCATACGATAGTTTTCAAACCACCTTGTTACTTCGGGGGCTTTAACTGCATTTGACAAAAATTCAGTTATTTCAAGAAATTCCGGTTCGGGCAACAATAATTTATAGGCATGACGGCGTACCGCCAATGGCACATCACGGCCATGCTTTACCCTGCTCAATACATCATGCAAGATAACCCCGCGGTCTCGTGGCTTGTCTATATCTTGTAATTCTTCTACACGGCTAAGATTCCAAATATCATCTCTTTCAACAGTTGAATATGCAGGCATTGTTATCACAGCCTCCTGCTCGTCCTCCTGTATCGGGACATATTGCGTTGGTTCTCCTATTATTAAATTTCCGTCAACGACCGACTCTCTTAAAGGAATAAATACGTTGTGGCTTTCAGCAGGCAAACCGCCCAACCGTGCCATTGAAGCCTCACAATACGCGTTATCGGCCATTGCAATAGCCTGCGTTATCAACCCGCCCACACTGTTGAGGTTTTCAGTATTATGATAATTCACAATAAGTTCATCAACCGCCCGAGTAAAAGCTACATAGGTAACATTCAACTGATCTATGATTTCAGCCTCATGATTTTTTTCATACTGCTCTTTAAATGCCGTTTCAGCAAGAATTTTACTGCTTTTAAGCGGCATGGACGGAGGAACGATTTCCGACGGGAACTCGTTATACGCCCCTGCTGTATCAAACCACTTGACATCTTCATCTTTTGCCATTTTCCAATCGGCAAATGGGATATGGACACATTTAAACTCAAGTCCTTTCGACTTGTGAATTGTTATAACTTTTATAGCGTCGAGAGAATCGGGAAACGACAGGCAAGTACGACACCCACAAGTGTCCCACCAGCGCAAAAACGAACGTATATCACCTGTTCCGCGAGAACAATAATCTATCACCATATCTTGAAAAGCCGTGATATAAACATTCTCATCGGCAAGAACAGTCTTAGGCAGATAACTTGTAATACGCTCAATGATTGAAGGCAAATTCAGACATTCCATTGCGACAACCCTACCAAGCATATCATCAGCTCCGTCTCGGTTTCTCAAAGCCTTGTCCAATGCTTGTGACGGATTCTCATCAAGGCTGAGCAAATACTCATATCGACTTGCAAGCCGACTTATCTCACGGAGCATCAATTTACGTTTATCTGATTCATCTTCAGGTGTGTCTATAATTTTCAACACGCTTATTATGAATCTTACCGCATTGGAACCGCCTACCACCAATGCCCCGTCCGAAAGAATGTTCAACCGATGATATTCAGGATTACGCTCAACATAATCGAGCAAATAATCAATAGCCTTTCGACCGTCGCTACCGTCTCTTACCAATATTGCGATATCCGACATTTTATATCCCGATTGCAACTGCCGTCCAATCTCTTGGGCAAGTATCAATAACGATTCATTGGCAAAGTCTTCAGCCAATTTAGCATCGATAACATTAAACCTCACATAACCGTGATGCACGTTGTGTTTTGGAGCCACCTGTTGCGACACATTTGAATACAGGTTCTCAACTCCTGCGATTTGAGCAACAGCCGTAAAAAACGTATTATTGAAACGCACCACCTCGGCCGAACTGCGCCAATTGGTGTTTTCTGAAATATTATCTCCTCTCTCTATGACATTTCTTTCAAATTGATTTCGCACCTGCTCTCTCAATAGCGAGGGGTCGGAATCACGAAAACGGTATATACATTGTTTTTCATCTCCAATTATAAGATTGTCATAGTCGTGGGAAAGGCTCTCTGATACCAACGGACGCAAGTTTTCCCATTGCATACGCGAAGTATCTTGAAATTCATCTATAAGAAAATGTTTCAGCCTTGTGCCAACACGTTCATATATAAAAGGAAGTTCGTCTTCGCTTATAATCCGTTGCAATATCTCGTTTGTGTCAGACAGCAATATCAGGTTATTCTCATTGCGATACCGTTCAATTTCATTAAGTACGCCACTGAGCAAGCCAAGCATATAAACATTTTCACGGGTCATTTTGTAAAAAGCGAGCCGTGGTGCTCCATAACAAATTTCTGTCAATGCTTCGATATACAACTCCGGTAAAGTTGCAGGTATTTCGCCTTTGAATTTCGCAAGAAACCACTTTGATCTTGTACCTTCAGGATTTTCAACAAAATCACGCATCGTTTTCCCCACATTGCCCTCTTGAGAGTTTGCCCAAGACACCAATGATCGTCTGACATCTTTATTCAAGCAATCCTCGGGAGTGAGACCATAACGTCCGAGCAAGTCAAGCACTTTGCGGGATTTCTCCACAATAAGGCGATATTGCGAATTATATTTTTCCGACACTTCCTGTTCAAATGCGACGATTTTATCCTCATCTCTCAGATATTGCATTATTCGCTCGGAATCGGCCTTGAAATCGTCACGGCACATTTTTTTAACAAATGACACAACCGCTGAATACAATCCCGACGAGCGATTAAACATATTAAAGCCCTTGTCGCTGTCTTTTAATTGATTCATCATGTATTTTCTCAGCCAGAAAACCAATCGCCGACGGCGTT
>CAZBUT010000244.1:0-3042 GCA_964495165.1 uncultured Muribaculaceae bacterium
TTGAAAAAACCGGCATCGTAAAAGAACTCCGTAGCCGTCAAGCATTTGAGAAACCATCTGTTGCAAACCGCAAGAAAATGATGAAGGCTGTGTATGTTCAAAAACTTCGCAGCGTAGAAGAATAATTTCAAATTTTCTCAGATTTTATTTGGAAATTTAAAAAGAAAAGCATAAATTCGTAGCAGTAGTTTTGGCAAAACAGATTGTCAATATTAGCTCGAATTAAATATGCTTGTTAATTCTTTTTTGACATATATACGGTGTGAGCTGAATCTTTCAGCTAACACCGTTTTGTCATATAAAAAGGATATAGAACAGTGGCGCGATTTTGCTACAAATGGCAATCCGTCAACATTTTCACCGACTGATGTTACGGTCTCTGATCTGCGACTATGGATTTCACATCTTGCTGAAAACGGTATCAAGCCCCGCAGCATACGTCGCAAGGTGCAATCTTTGCGAGCGTTCTTTAATTATCTTATGCGCCAACATGGTCTTAGGCAAAATCCTGCTGCCGACCTTGCTCTCGCTCCGGTCAATAGGGCATTGCCGGTATATGTGCGCCCGGCAGAGACAAATGCAATTCTCGACTCTGATTGGGATCGAGAGAGTTTTTCCGATACTCGCGACAGGCTTATATTGCTGATGTTGTATTCCACCGGAATGCGTTGCAGTGAGTTGTTGAACCTCTCTGACGCAGGTGTCGATACATTGCGCTGTGAACTAAAAGTACTCGGAAAGCGTAATAAAGAGAGAATTATACCATTTGGAGAAGAGCTAAAGGAGATGATAACGCACTATAGAACATTGCGGGATTGTGTGGTCGATTCGCCTTGTGAATATTTCTTCATAAGGGAGAACGGTCTGCCATTGTACCGCAAACTTATATACAATGTGGTGCACAATGCCATGTCGGGGTTGGTGCATTCGTCGCGTCAGAGTCCACACGTGTTGCGACACTCTTTCGCTACCGACATGCTCAATAATGGCGCTGATATTAATGCAGTGCAGCAATTACTTGGGCATGAGTCGCTTGCTACAACCCAGATTTATACACACATTACATATCGTGAATTAAAACATAATTATGAACTCGCACATCCACGTGCACTAAAAAAAGGAGGATAATATGGACATTAGAATTAAAGCTATCCACTTTGACGTTGCTGAAAAACTTACAAACTTTATTAACAAGAAAGTAGAACGTCTGGCTCGTCACAACGAGAGTATCTCCGATGTAGATGTGACATTAAAAGTTGTAAAGCCCGAAACCGCGATGAATAAAGAGGCATTAATAAAAATCACGGCTCCTCAGCATGAAGATTTGGTTGCATCTAAAGTTGCCGACACGTTTGAAGAAGCTGTTGATTTATGTCTCGAAGCTATTGAACGTCAACTCGAAAAGAAAAAAGCAAAGAAATAAACACTGTGCAACCGTTTTTTCTTTCGGATGAACGGTTATAGCATGAATTTTAATAATCAGAAAGTATAATTTTAGCCAATGGCGGCGTGCCTTTGAGGCATGCCGCCTTTTATGTCATAATTTTTTCGTAACTTGCAGAAAATTTCACTTGTGTATATTAAAATAAACCACATTTCAAACGATAATGGCAATAAACTCACCTAAAGATGTTATAAATGCGGCTGTGGAAGCCGGAGCTAAAAAAGCGGAATTAAGTTCCGGAAACTATAAAAAACTTACGGTGTTATCGATACTTGCCGGTATATACATCTCAATGGGAGGGGTCTTGTCGCTCATTATAGGCTTTGGATTTCCTGAAATAACGTCTCAGAACCCATCTTTGCAACGGTTGCTTAGTGGCGCGATGTTCCCTATCGGGCTAATATTGGTGGTTGTATTGGGGGCTGAATTGTTTACAGGTAATAATGCTCTGTTGATTCCGTCGTATATGGCAAAACGCCACTCATTTAATGCGGTGTTGAAAAATTGGATAATGGTTTATTTCGGGAACTTTATCGGGGCAATAATGTTTACGTATCTTTTTGTGTATCTGAGTGGTCTTACAGCATCAGAACCTTATCATGGCGCAATAGTCAAGGTTGCAGAGGCAAAAGTTTTGTCGATGTCGTGGCTCACGGTGTTTCTTAAAGGTATTGGCGCAAATTGGTTTGTGTGTCTTGCTGTATGGCTCGCGCTGTCTGGTAAAAGCCTGTTGGCTAAAATGGCAGGTTGCTGGCTGCCGGTAATGGCATTTGTCGCACTTGGATATGAGCACTCTATCGCCAATATGTTTTTTATTCCGGCCGGAATGCTTGAAGGCGCAGAAGTCACAATTGCACAGGCTGTGTTAAACAATTTCATACCGGCAACTCTCGGTAATATTATAGGTGGTGCAGTGTTTGTAGGAGGTGTACATGCCTATCTTCATCTTGATAAGAAAAATTGAATGGCATATTTTGCAAAATTTATTGCTTTACTCTTTCTCATTCAGCAATAAAGCCGTACCTTTGCACCATAATTTGAAACAATAATATTTATTCACTTATAATAATTTTATAATGGTAAGCTACAAAGAACTTGGCTTGGTAAACACTCGCGAGATGTTTGCTAAAGCAATCAAAGGTGGATATGCTATCCCCGCTTTCAACTTCAACAACATGGAGCAACTTCAAGCAATCATCAAAGCAGCTGCTGAAGAAAAATCTCCGGTTATTTTGCAAGTATCAAAAGGCGCACGCAACTATGCCAATGCAACACTTCTCCGTTACATGGCTCAAGGTGCTGTTGAGTATGCCAAAGAACTCGGTTGGGCAAATCCCCAAATCGTTCTTCACCTCGACCATGGTGACAGCTTCGAGTTATGCAAATCATGTATCGACAGCGGTTTCTCTTCAGTGATGATCGACGGTTCACACCTTCCTTACGAAGAAAACGTTGCTCTTACAAAGAAAGTTGTTGAATATGCACATCAATATGATGTAACAGTAGAGGGTGAACTTGGCGTGTTGGCAGGTGTAGAAGATGAGGTATCTTCTGACCACCACACTTACACAAATCCTGAAGAAGTTATCGACTTCTCT
>CAZBUT010000245.1:0-3041 GCA_964495165.1 uncultured Muribaculaceae bacterium
GGGTACAACGGTTTTCGAGACCGTCCCGATCGTCCACTCCGGCATCTTTCCTGTTTGTGGATTTGACAGCGCAAATTTACAAAGATTTTTATCGATTGCAATGTTTATTGCTGAAATTTATTTGAAAAATCATATGAAATGCCGATTGCTCTAAATCTTGGAAAAATTTTGTTTGCGGTTGATTATTTCGGCGTTTTTGTCTAACTTTGTAGCAACCACACTAATATCATAATTATGAGCGACGATATAAATCCTTATGACTCAGAAAATGACGAGCCGATAGCTGATGACGCATCGGCCGATGAACGGCAATGGCTTGACACTTCGACCGATGTCGTTAAATATCACCTGCGTGGAATGTTTCGCAGCTGGTTTCTTGATTATGCATCTTATGTGATATTGGAACGTGCCGTTCCACATATAGATGACGGATTGAAACCGGTGCAGCGTCGCATATTGCACTCAATGAAAACTCTTGATGACGGAAGGTTTAATAAAGTCGCAAATATTGTGGGTAATACAATGCAGTATCACCCGCATGGAGACGCTTCAATCAATGATGCACTTGTGCAGCTCGGTCAAAAGGATTTGCTCGTTGAAACGCAAGGAAACTGGGGTAATATCTTAACAGGAGCATCGGCTGCAGCAGGTCGTTACATTGAGGCTCGCTTGTCTTCGTTTGCTCTTGAAACCCTATACAATCCAAAGGTTACAGAATGGACTTTATCATATGACGGTCGTAAAAAAGAACCGGTAACGTTGCCGGCAAAGTTTCCGCTGTTGTTGGCTCAAGGGGTTGAAGGTATCGCAGTAGGCTTATCCTCAAAAATTTTGCCTCATAACTTTAATGAAATACTTGATGCTGCGGTCGCATATCTGCGTGGAGAGGATTTTGTGCTTTATCCCGACTTTGTTACAGGTGGATTTATCGATGTATCACGATACAATGACGGTGAGCGTGGTGGTGTGGTGAAAATTAGAGCTAAAATTGAAAAAATAGATAATAAAACTCTTGCAGTCACCGAAATACCATACGGAAAGACTACTGGCGCTGTTATTGATTCTATTTTAAAAGCCTTTGAAAAAGGCAAAATAAAGATACGTAAGGTTGATGACAATACGGCCGACAAGGCTTTGATTCTTGTGCATTTATTGCCTGGCACATCAAGCGATAAGGCGATAGACGCATTATATGCTTTTACCGATTGCGAGGTGAGTATATCGCCTAATTGCTGTGTTATATCAGAAAAGAAACCGCATTTCCTTGGTGTAAGCGATGTATTGCGGCATAGTGTTAACACAACCAAGGATATATTGCGCCGAGAACTTGAAATTCAACTCGGCGAGGTGAGGGAGCTATTGCACTTTGCCTCTCTTGAACGTATTTTCATAGAAGAACGCATTTATAAAGACAAAGGATTTGAAGAGAGTCCGAATATGGACGCGGCTGTGGCTCATATCGACAAACGTTTAGAGCCATGGAAGCCTAAACTTTTGCGTGAAGTTACCGATGATGATATTTTGAGACTCATGGAGATAAAGATGGGGCGAATACTTAAATTCAACTCTAATAAGGCCGATGAACTCATTGCTTCATATAATGAGAAAATAGCATCATTGCAGAATGATCTTGCTCACATTGTGGATTATGCAATCAAATGGTATGAGAGCTTGAAAGCTAAATATGGTGAGGCATATCCGCGTCACACGGTGATTCGTGGCTTTGACAATATCGAGGCGGCGACGGTTGTTGAGGCCAACGAGAAATTGTATATAAATAGAGAAGAGGGATTTATAGGCACATCGTTGAAAAAAGATGAATTTGTGTGCAACTGCTCAAATATTGATGATATAATCATTTTCTATAAAGACGGAAAATACAAAGTCGTCAAGGTGCAGGAAAAGATGTTTATTGGCAAAAACGTTTTGCATATTCAAGTGTTTAAACGCAATGACTCTCGCACTATTTACAATGTGATTTATCAGAATGGAAAAGGTGGCGTGTATTTCATGAAACGATGCGCTATTACCGGTGTGGCAAGAGACAAGGAATATGATTTGACTCCCGGTAAACCCGGAACAAAAATAGTGTGGTTCACCGCAAATTCCAATGGAGAGGCTGAGGTCGTAAAAGTGACGTTGAAGCCAAAACCCCGCTTGAAGACTTTGCAATTTGATGTTGACTTTGGCTCTCTTGCGATAAAGGGCAAGCAGTCGCAAGGCAATATTGTGACCAAAAACGAAGTCCACCGATTCTCTCTCAAAGAGAAGGGCGTGTCGACTTTAGGCGGGCGAGAGGTGTGGTTTGACCCCGATGTGTTGCGCATTAATTATGACGGTCGAGGGGATTTCCTCGGAGAGTTTACTGGAGACGAACAGGTTCTTGTAATACTCAAAAACGGGGAATATTATATGTCGACCTATGACCAAAGCAATCACTATGAAGATAATATTTTGCGCATAGAGAAGTATCGTCCCGGACACGTATGGACGGCGGTGCTTAATGATGCTGACCAAGGATATCCCTATATAAAACGATTTACGTTTGAGCCGACTATTAAGAAACAACGTTTTTTGGGAGAGAATGAGAAGTCTACACTTATTCTTTTGAGTGATGCCATCGGAGCTCGCGTTGAGGTGAAATTTGGCGGTGGAGATTCATTCCGTGGCACAATGATAATAGATGCAATGGAATTTATTGCAGTCAAAAGCTATAAGGCCAAGGGTAAACGTATATCAAACTATGAAATAGAATCTATTGTAGAGATCGAACCTCGGGAAGTCGAGCATGAGGAAGAATTGGCAACAGAAGACGTTGAAGCGACAGATGAACCGATTGAACCTGAACGATCCGATGATGAAGTAAGAGACGAGATAAACGGTCAGCAACGCATATTTTAGATGGTAAAGCAATGCATAGCTTGAGATGTATATTGTTGACGTTTTGTCTGGTTGTCTCGATTTCGGTATTTGCATCAGAAAGTGATACAGCATCAGTAGTGCGTCCTGTTGCAGCTTCCTATATGGTTGAGTGTGGATCT
>CAZBUT010000246.1:0-3037 GCA_964495165.1 uncultured Muribaculaceae bacterium
TTTATCGCTAATCACCAAATTTTCAGCTAATTATATTTCATCGAACTCACGTTATATTAATGTTACAACCTTGCACAGACTTAATTGCCCGAAGGATACAGCGTTGTTCGTTGTAAGCGGGTATTATGATAGAAACATCTGTCTTCATTTGTACAAAAGTACATAATTATCGGCTAAATGCACAAATCATGGCACATTTTAAGAGAATATGTGCCATAGGTTAATGTTGCGTTAATTCAATGTGTTGTGCAAAAGAATGATTAATTTTGCAATGCGAAAAAGAACAATAAAAGAGAATTAATCACAAATATGGCTAAAATAAAAGGTGCCGTAAAGATTAACCAAGAACGCTGCAAAGGTTGCGATTTGTGTGTAGTGGCATGTCCTGTTGATGTTCTTAAACTTCAGCCCAAGGAGGTGAACAATCGCGGATACCATTTCGCGTTCATGAATAATCCGGAAGCGTGTATAGGTTGCGCGTCATGCGCGACGGTTTGCCCCGATGGCTGTATCGAGGTATATAGAGTAGCCGTCAAATAAAACAAGAAATAAAAAGATTCATTTTATAATGGAAGAAGATATAAGGTTGATGAAAGGAAATGAGGCGATAGCCCATGCCGCAATCCGTTATGGAGCTGACGGCTATTTTGGCTATCCTATTACTCCTCAATCAGAAATTCTTGAAACGCTTGAGGCTGAAATGCCGTGGGAGACGACCGGGATGGTCGTTCTGCAAGCCGAGAGCGAAATTGCCGCAATAAATATGGTATATGCCGGAGCCGCATGTGGAAAAGCGGTTTTCACATCATCATCAAGCCCCGGTGTCAGTCTTAAACAAGAAGGAATTTCATATATCGCAGCCGGAGAGTTGCCGGCTCTCATTGTAAACGTAATGAGAGGTGGTCCCGGACTCGGTACGATACACCCGTCTCAAGCCGATTATTTTCAAGCGACAAAAGGAGGCGGACATGGTGATTATCACCTTATTGTGCTTGCTCCGGCAAGCGTGCAGGAAATGGCCGATTTTGTGTCGCTCGGTTTTGACTTGGCGTTTAAATATCGCACCCCGGCCATGATACTTGCCGACGGTATTGTGGGGCAAATGATGGAGAAAGTGGTACTGCCTCCTGCCCGACCCCGACGCACCGACGAAGAGATTGCGCAGCAATGTCCGTGGGCTGTAACAGGGCATCCTGCCACCCGCAAACCAAACGTGATGACAACTCTTGAACTTGACTCCTACCAAATGGAGAAAAACAACGAGCGATTCCAACGCACATATCGGCTTATAGAGGAAAACGAGGTGCGCTATCAGGAATATCACACCGAAGATGCCGAGTATTTGATTGTTGCATTCGGATCGATTGCCCGCATATGCCTAAAGAGTATTGAAGAAGCCCGAAAACAGGGCATTAAGATAGGGTTGATACGCCCGATAACATTGTGGCCTTTCCCTTACAAACGCATTGCAGAATTGTCTAATCAGGTTGAGGGAATTCTTACAGTTGAAATAAATGCAGGGCAAATGATTGAAGATGTGCGTCTTGCCGTTGAAGGTCGTGTGCCGGTTCATCATTTCGGACGCTTAGGCGGCATCGTACCAAATCCACAAGAAGTGTTGGACTCTTTCGTTTCTTTTTTCCCCGACTCTAAATAACTTGCGCTATGACTGTAGAAGAAATAATGAAGCCCGAAAATCTCGTTTATGCAAAACCTCGTTTGCTCAACGACAATCACATGCACTACTGCCCGGGTTGCAGTCATGGAGTCGTGCACAGAATCATTGCCGAAATCATTGAAGAGTTGGGAATAGAGGATAAGACAATTGGCATTGCGCCGGTAGGATGCGCCGTTTTTGCATATAATTATATTGACATCGATTGGATAGAAGCCGCTCATGGTCGCGCTCCGGCAATTGCATCAGCTGTAAAACGTCTTAACCCGTCACGCATGGTGTTTACTTATCAAGGCGACGGTGATTTGGCTGCCATTGGCACATGCGAGACAATACATGCCGCCAACCGTGGCGAGAATATTGCCATAATATTTATAAACAACGGCATCTATGGCATGACAGGCGGGCAAATGGCTCCGACTACATTAGAGGGCATGAAAACATCAACAACCCCCTACGGACGCCGTGTGGATTTGAACGGTTATCCCTTGAAAATATCCAACCTTCTTGCCGAACTTGACGGCACATGCTATGTGACCCGGCAGGCGGTACACACTCCGGTCGCCGTAAGAAAAGCCAAAGCGGCGATAAAACAAGCATTTGTAAACTCTATGGAGGGTCGTGGAACTTCTCTTGTGGAAATTGTGAGTACATGTAATTCGGGTTGGAAAATGACTCCGGCCGAGTCAAACAAGTGGATGGAAGAAAACATGTTTGCCAAATATCCTCTCGGCGATCTTAAAAACACGGTAAAAAAATGAAAGAAGAAATAATTATAGCAGGTTTTGGCGGTCAAGGTGTGTTGTCAATGGGTAAGATACTTGCCTATGCCGCGCTCATGGACAATCTTGAAGTTACCTGGATGCCGTCTTACGGACCTGAACAGCGAGGCGGGACAGCCAATGTAACCGTGATTTTAAGCGACAGCGCAATCAGTTCTCCGGTACTCGACTGTTATGACACGGCTGTTATTCTCAATCAGCAGAGTCTCGATAAATTTGAGTCTAAGGTAAAACCCGGAGGGACTTTGATATATGACCCCTACGGAATACACCATGCACCGACCCGCACCGACATTACCGTAATACGCATCGATGCAATGGAGGCTACATTTGACATGGCAAGCGCAAAAGCCTACAATATGGTTGTTCTTGGCGCATTACTCAAAGTC
The DNA here is from genome assembly GCA_964495165.1 of uncultured Muribaculaceae bacterium. GTDB lineage: Bacteria > Bacteroidota > Bacteroidia > Bacteroidales > Muribaculaceae > RGIG4079. Next base: position 2,847 of record CAZBUT010000246.1, read on the forward strand.
AAACAGCTTGTCCCGATGGAAAGTGTGATAAAAGGATTAAAAAAGACGTTGCCTGAAAGGCATCATCACTTGATTCCGATGAACGAAGCCGCAATAACGCGCGGAATGGAATTGGTTAATCTATAACAAAAAAGGATATGCTCGCATATCCTTTTTTGTTGTTTGCAAGTATCTTATTATTTAAAATCTGT
>CAZBUT010000247.1:0-3016 GCA_964495165.1 uncultured Muribaculaceae bacterium
CGCAGTGCTATGCAGTTTAATGCATCGGCATCTAATATGACCGGATCACTTGTCGCTTTAAGGTAGGCTTCAAGCGCGTTTATTGTCACTTCGTTTGTCCCAATGCCCGGTCCGATGGCGATTGATGTATAGTGGTGTTGCAACAACATGTTTGTTACGGCAATATCGTGTTTGTCGGCCTCATACAGGGCTTCCGGAACTGCCGATTGCAAAATGTTATATCCGCATCTTGCCGAATGAACTGATACTTTCCCTGCTCCGGCTCTCAGTGCACCTTTTGCCGCTAAAACGGCTGCCCCCATCATACCATAGCTGCCGGCTATAATCATGACCGAGCCATAGTCGGCTTTTGATGAAAAATCTTTGCGTGGTTGTATCACACGACGCACATCGTTTTTTTCAACCATATAATAATCGGTCGGGGTCTCACGTATCTTTTCGGCACTCAACTCTATGTCAAGAACTTTCCATTCGCCAACAAGGTCGGCATTATCGCTTAGGAAAAACGGCAAGCGTGGAAACTGTACGGCGAGTGTGAGATTGGCATGTATGATGTTTCGGTTAATAGCGCCACGATTCCAATCGCTGAACATTCCTGACGGAACATCTATCGATACTACTGTTGCGTTTGATTCATTAATGTATCTCACCAAGGCCATGAATCCTCCTGATAAAGGCTCTCTTAATCCGGAACCGAACAGCCCGTCTATAACCAAATGGTTGCGAGAGAGGTCGGGAAGAGTGAAATTGCCTTTAACTTCGGTATAATCGATGTCTCCAAGTTCCAATAGTTTGTCTCTTGAGGCTTTGCATTCCGGGCTGAGTCTGTTGCCCCCGATGTTAAAAAGAAAAATTTCAGGTTTGTAGCCTTGTTCTAAAAGCATTCTGGCAATGGCAAGCGCATCAGCCCCATTGTTACCGGGACCGGCAAAAATCTCAATACGCTTGTTAGGTCTCCAGCGGGATATAATCTCGCATGTTGCCGCTTCGGCAACTCGTTCAATCAATTCAAGAGCATCAACGCCTTCAACCTCTATTGTGTGACGATCAATATCTCGTATTTGGTCTGTTGTAAATATTTTCATAGTAACTTAGAGTCTTAAATATGAATATAACTACAAATTTAATAATTATATTCCGCTTTATCCATGTTTTTTTATTAATTTTGCAACCATTAAATCATTACGATGAAACAGAAAGTCTCTTACAAAGGGCTCGATTTTGAGCCATACATAACAAAAGAACGGATTCAAGCACGTATAAACGAGCTTGCCAAGGAAATAGAACGTGATTGTTCGGGAACGTGCCCGATGTTTTTATGTGTCTTGAATGGCGCATTCCCATTTGCCTCCGATTTATTCAGGTCGGTGGATATGGACGCCGAGATTTCTTTTATACGCCTTAAAAGCTATGAAGGGACAGGAACAACAGGTGTGGTCAAAGAGGTTATCGGATTGACCGAAAATATAGAAGGTCGCACTGTGATCGTAGTGGAAGATATAGTCGACACCGGCAATACTATGGCCAAACTCGTAAAAGATTTGGAATCCAAGAATCCGGCGTCTGTTAAAGTCGCAGCGTTGTTGTACAAACCCGATTCAGTGCGTTGTGATTTGAAACTTGATTATGTGGGATTCCCCATACCGTCAAAATTTATAGTCGGGTATGGACTTGACCTTGACGGATTGGCGAGAAATCTCCCTGATATATATGTTTTGAAAGAACAGTAATCAAACAAACATATCATCTCATACTTGTGTGAGATGTATTTTAATTAGCCTTTTACAATATCCATGATTTAGCACTCGCGTGGTTATGACCATGCGGTAAAGATAGTTTATGAATAAAAGGTAATTTAAAAGAAGAAAATGTTTAATTTGGTGATTTTCGGTGCCCCCGGAAGCGGTAAAGGGACACAAAGCGAACGGTTGATTGCCGAGTATGGTTTGTTTCACATTTCTACCGGTGAAGTGTTGCGTGATCTTATTGCACGTGGAACAGAACTTGGCAAGATTGCAGACAGTTATATTTCCAAGGGGAATCTTATTCCCGATGAGTTGATGATTGATATATTGGCAAATCTTTTGGACTCAAATCCGGAGACAGCAGGTGGCGTTATATTTGACGGCTTTCCTCGAACAATCAATCAGGCGAAAGCTCTGAAAACCATGCTTGCCGAACGTGGTTCTAAGGTTCATGCCGTAGTAGGACTTGAAGTCGATGAAGAAGAGTTGATAGACCGATTGATCAAACGTGGAAAAGAATCGGGACGCTCCGATGATAATCTTGAAACAATTAAGCAGCGTCTTGAAGTATATCATTCTCAAACTTCACCGTTGAAAGATTACTACATGAATGAAGGAAAATATCATGCCATACAAGGAAGTGGTTCTATAGATGATATTTTTGACTCAATCAAAACTTCAATAGACAAAGTTAAACCCTGAATAAATATAGAAGGTCCCTTAAATTTGAAAATATTACAAAAGAAAATGGCTGTATCACAAATGCGAGGTACAGCCATTGTTGTGGTATGAGATATAATTGATTATTTCAAGAGACCGCGGTTGCGGAGAAGAGCGTCGGGGTTGGGTTCTTGACCGCGGAAATTAATGTATAATTTCATCGGGTCTTCGCTACCACCCATTTCAAGGATGTTTTCTTTGAATGCTTTGGCGGTTTCCGGATCAAACACGCCTTTTTCTTGGAATAACTCAAAACCGTCGGCATCAAGCACCTCTGCCCATAAATAGGTGTAATAACCTGCCGCATAACCGTCACTACCAAAGATGTGTTTGAAATATGTGCTACGGTAACGGAATTGTACCTCTGCCGGAAGTCCGAGTTTTTCTGCCACCTGTTTTTCAAAGGCTTCCACATCGACATCTTCGGCAGTGTTGATTTTGCCCCATTGCAAGTCAAGAAGTGCAGCGCCTGCAAGTTCGGTTGTTGCAAACCCTTGATTATGGGTAGATGCTGCTTGCAATTTGGCGATAAGCTCATCGGGCATGGCTTC
>CAZBUT010000248.1:0-3014 GCA_964495165.1 uncultured Muribaculaceae bacterium
GACAACAAATCGATGTTCCCGTATATACCGAAGAAGGGAACAACAACCCCGTAGAAATAGCCGAAAACGCTATCAAATATGCCAAGACCAATCATCTTGACCTTGTAATCGTCGATACCGCAGGACGCCTCGCTGTTGACGAGCAGATGATGGACGAGATTGAGCGCATCAAGAAAGCGATAAACCCGCACGAAACATTGTTTGTCGTTGACTCGATGACCGGTCAAGACGCGGTGAATACAGCCAAAGAATTTAACGACAGATTGAACTTTGACGGCGTTGTCCTCACAAAACTCGACGGTGATACACGTGGCGGTGCCGCGCTATCGATACGCACGGTTGTGACAAAACCAATTAAATTTGTAGGTACAGGCGAAAAACTCGATGCACTTGATTTGTTCCACCCCGCGCGTATGGCTGACCGTATTCTCGGCATGGGCGACATCGTTTCTCTTGTTGAAAAAGCCCAACAGCAGTTTGACGAGAAAGAAGCACGTGAATTGCAACGTAAAATCGCAAAAAATCAATTCAACTTCAACGACTTCCTCAATCAGATTCAGCAAATCAAGAAGATGGGAAATCTCAAAGATTTGGCATCTATGATACCCGGAGTTGGTAAAGCAATCAAAGATATTGACATCGACGACAACGCATTTAAAGGCATTGAAGCCATAATCTGCTCGATGACTGAAAAAGAGCGCACTAATCCTGAAATAATCAACGGAAGCCGTCGCCAACGCATCGCCAAAGGTTCAGGCACTTCAATTCAAGACGTAAACCGGCTGTTGAAGCAATTTGAGGAAACACGCAAAATGATGCGTATGGCAACCACAATGAAAAATCCGATGAAAATGATGCGTAATATGCGTCGCCCTAAATAATCAATAGAATGGAACTGATTGACGGAAAATTTATTGCCGATACTATAAAGAAAGAGATTGCCGACACAGTAGCTCAAATGATTGCCGAGGGAAAAAAACGCCCTCATCTTGCTGCTATTCTCGTTGGTCATGACGGTGGCAGTGAGACATACGTAGCCCACAAAGTGAAGGCATGTGAACAATGTGGTTTTGAATCGACTTTGATTCGCTATGAATCAGATGTCACCGAAGAAGAATTGCTTGCCACTATCGACAAATTGAACAGAGATGAATCGGTTGACGGATTTATTGTGCAGTTGCCTCTGCCAAAGCACATCTCTGAGCAAAAAATCATAGAAGCAATAGACTATCGCAAAGACGTTGACGGATTTCACCCTATCAACGTAGGTCGCATGTCTATCGGGCTGCCTTGCTATCTATCGGCGACTCCGGCCGGCATTGTTGAGTTACTACGCCGGTATAATATCCCCACCAAGGGGGCTAATTGTGTTGTTCTCGGGCGAAGCAATATTGTTGGCAAACCTGTCGCATCGCTTATGATGCAAAAAAGCGTTCCTGGAGACGCTACTGTTACCGTGTGCCACAGTGCGACCAAAAATTTGAAGGAAATTTGTGCGCAAGCCGATATTATCATAGCAGCACTCGGCAGTCCCGGATTTGTCACTGAAGATATGGTTAAACCCGGAGCAGTCATTATCGATGTAGGCACAACTCGTGTACCCGATGCAACGCGCAAAAGCGGATTCCGCCTGCGCGGTGATGTCGATTTTGACAATGTCGCTCCCAAGTGTTCTTTCATCACCCCCGTTCCCGGTGGCGTAGGTCCAATGACGATTGTCTCTTTGATGAAAAATACACTTTTGGCGGCACAACGCGCAATATATTAAACATCGTTTATAATCTCATACTAATATGTTTGTCCTCTTCCCGTTATTGTTTTCCCTATTGCCGTTTACGCTATGGGAGAAGGGAGAGGCCGAAATTGTGTTTGCCGGCGACGCTATGCAACACAAAGCTCAAATCGAAGCGGCATACGTTGCAAACGACACATACGATTACTCTAATTGCTTCTCTGAAATCGCGCCATACATAACCGATTGCGATTATGCAGTTGTAAACCTTGAGACTCCGCTTGGAGGAAAACCCTATACAGGTTATCCATGTTTCAGCGCACCCAATTCCTATCTATCGGCTCTGAAAGAATCAGGATTTGACCTAATGCTTGCCGCCAACAACCACACACTCGACCGACGAGATAAAGGATTGTTGCGCACAATCAATCAATTTGAGTCACAATCGGCTGAATATATAGGCATATACCGCAACTACGAACACAGGTCAAGCCACCTGCCATTAATCAAACAAATCAATGGCATTAAAATAGGTTTTCTAAATTATACCTACGGCACCAACGGCATTGCCATACAAGGAGATGTAATCGTGGACTATATCGATCGAGAGTTGATTAAAGCAGATGTACAACAAGCGCGAAGAGCCGGAGCCGAGCTGATTGCCGTGTGTATTCATTGGGGAGACGAGTACCGGCTTTTACCAAACAAAACTCAACAGTCTCTTGCTGAGTTTCTCTGTGACATTGGTGTTGACATGATTATAGGAGGACACCCCCATGTAATACAACCAATGGAATTACGTTACAATATCAAGCATAATAAAAATATTCTACTTGTATATTCGCTTGGCAATTTCATTTCTAATATGAAAACGCGGGACACCCGTGGCGGTGCTGTTGTTAAAGCCTACCTTTCTCGAAATGCCCACGGCATCGCTCAAGTAGACTCAGCCCGATACAGATTGTTTTTTACTGTGCCACCAACCAAGAACAATAGTAATTTTCATCTTGTGCCTGCCGAAAAATATAATTCAGGTGAATGGAGCATTCAATGTAAATCATTCAGGCAATCGGCCGAAGCGATATTCAAGAAGCACAATCGCAACATTTCATGCGATACTACAACCATAAAACAAAAAAAATAACTGTACGCAATCAAAAAAATTGCGAAAAGCTATTGTAAATACAAAAAATAGTAGTACCTTTGCACCGTTGAAAATGGTGGATGTAGCTCAGTTGGTTAGAGCGTCGGATTGTGGTTCCGAAGGTCGTGGGTTCGAGCC
>CAZBUT010000249.1:0-3007 GCA_964495165.1 uncultured Muribaculaceae bacterium
ATACAGTCATTGCAGCCATTGCTTTAATTACTTTAGGGCTGGAGGAAGTATTTGTCGAGGTCGAGCTTCCAGGACGTCCCGAGCCTCCACCCGGAGGTTGATTACCGCCGGAAGAGTTTCCTAATTGCGCCCCTGTAGTTTCAGCAACGATAATGAGTTCACTATTATCTGATGATTCACTGCTTCCAAATGTCAAATTCTGGTCACATTTAATACACTTACCGGCTTGACCTGTAGATTTGAGATTGAACGTACCTCCTACAATATTAAGATTTCCATCAACCGTGATACAGATAGGACTATAAGTATCGGTTCCGGATGATGCAGTATATGTTGCACCATTTCCTGTTGTTGTTATTGTAATAGTACCTGAATTGAATGTTGCAATACCATCAACAGAAATACCTTTACCACCGACACCAGAATGGGTTGCATTGATTGTTCCGCCGTTTTGAGTATAGTTTCCATCACATTTTATTAATGCACAATAAGACGGGTCATAATTTACTACGGTAGCACTTCCGGTTAAAGTACCTGTGATTGAACCACCCGAGATTGTCGTGTTGCCGTCAGACTTGAAACCTTTTGCCGAATCAGCGTTAACATTCAATACGATCGTTCCGCCAGTCACATTTACAGCACCATCAGCCGATACACATGTTGCAGCATAGTTATCAGTGACACCCGATGTGTTGGTGAAAGTTCCACACACGCCAGACACTTCAATACCAAGATTACCGCCGGCAAGAGTAACGTTTCCGTCGGCAGAGATACCTTTACCACCGGCTCCCGAATGAGTAATATTTATTGTACCATTATTCATTATGAAATCGGCATCGGTCTTAATCGCTGTACAATAAGACGGATCATTTGAAACTATTTCAACCGCGCCTGTCATGTTTGCTGTGATTGTCCCGCCATTGACCGTCATTGACTGTTTTGTCTTGAATCCTTTTCCTTGTGCTGCCGAAACTGTAAGATTCACACTACCGTCATTCATAGTGATAATACTATCACATTTGATACCCTTGGTGTCGGCTGAAGATAGATTGATATCAATTGTACCTCCGTCGATCTGAATATATCCGGCATCACCGTCAATACCGTCTCCGGTTGTTGATGTTGTTGTCAATTTACCTCCGGTCATCAAGAAATAGTCATTGACACGTATACCGTCATTGGCAGCTTTTAATACATTAACAGTTCCTGATTGCACATCAATATAATCATCACTGCATATACCATGCTTGTAATTTGCAGTAACATTCAACGTTCCGTCTCCGGTAAAGATGATTTGACCTTCACTGAAGAAACATCCCTTTTGATCTTCACCACTTACAGTGGAATAAGATGAAGCATCGGTCAAATTTGAAGTACCATTCAAAACAACCGTACATTTTTTCCCTGACTGAATATTAATAGCCGCACCATTATCATTTGTGATGCTTACACTATTCATATTCAACTTAAATTTCTTGTCAGAATAGATTTTGAGTGAACCGGTCGTTGTTGTACCCGACAGATCGTATATTACCTCTGATGCGATAGTAGAACGCACAACGACATCGACACCGTTCTTTTCTACAGCCACCCCCTCAAAGGCAAATTGGTTTTCTATCTCAACATCGATGCCATCATACTTAATATACACGATTTTATCATCTCTGTCAGGCTCGAAATAAATCTTTTCTAATTCAGACAAGCCCAACGAATAAACCGTATCGGATGTTGTAGTAAATTTCACACCATTTCCGTCTGCAGTATATGAAATACTATCGGCAATTGTAGCAGGCATTCCCAAAGAGACTCTATCGGTTCTTTTAATCCAAAGTTTATCGGCAGTAGCCAAAGAGGCAATTAATATAATTGCAATAAATGCTAACAAATATTTTTTCATCTCTTCAAAATTTTAGAAATTAGAGACCCTGATTTTACCACATAGGCTCCGGCAGGAAGATGAGATATGCACAAAGACGCATCATCGTTTTCTGCTACGAGGCTACCATTTGGAGAATAAACATAAATTGGAGTTTCAGCACCCAATAGATACAGCGTAGCACAATCATTATTATAAATAATTGCAGTCTCTGTATCTTTCCCTACCAATTCTGCACCGGTAAAATTACCATTAAAACGTAAAGAAACAAAATCGTTATTAGCAATAGTCTGATTTGTTCCATCAGTAAAATACAATATGACCCCACTGCCATCGGCAGAGAACACGACATGGCTTATTTGCGATATCGCAAATAAAGCATCTCCTGAAGTCTGGCGCACAATTAAATTTTCAACTGCGCCAAGCGTCAAAGACAATAAAAATAATAGTGTAAATGTAAAATAACGCATGTTATTGTAATTTATTAAATTTGACAAAAGTAGTAATTAAATTTAAGCCCTCAAAATTGATTTAGACAATGTGCTACATAAGATGTTAATATAAAGCAATTTTATCTACATTTTAAATAATTAACATTTAAGCATATCATTATTGAAGAATATATACGTAAGTTTGTAGAAAATCAAACAAATGGCAAGACACAACGAACTTGGAACATGGGGTGAAGATATCGCCTGTGAAAAATTAATAACAGACGGACATGCAATTTGCGAACGTAATTGGCGTGTGGGACATTATGAGATTGACATTATCACTATGAGGGGGAATCGCATTATATTTGTTGAAGTCAAAACCAGAACCGACAATTATGTAGATCCGCTTGAATCTATAGATAAGAAGAAAATACTGCACATGATACGCTCAGCCAATGCATATATAAAAAGATACAATATTCCTCATGAGCCTCAATTTGATATAATTTTAATCACAGGAACACCGCAATCGGGTTACCAGATAGAACATATTGAGGACGCATTCATCGCCCCACTAACGACAATCCGCTAAGCTATCACGTCAATGCATACTCATGTTTTGTCCTTGGGGGATAAAACAATGACGCCCGGCTTCGTGTGAAGTCGGGCGTCTTTTGAAGGGGGCGGTGACCTACTC
>CAZBUT010000250.1:0-2989 GCA_964495165.1 uncultured Muribaculaceae bacterium
GAATCAGATACATCGGCATCTTCCCGGCGGTTGCTGTCAAAGAGGCTGTTTCTGAACTTTGCCGAAAAAAACAAAGTTTTATCATGTCTATAGTTATAGCCAAAATTTATATTATGTTGATAATAATACATTGGTGAGTTGTAGCCCTTTTGATTGATATCAACTCTGAAATCATCTCCGATGTAACTTTCGATTACGTCTAATTTACGCTTGTCGTAATCGCGCCAGTTCATAGAATAGTCAAATGTAAACTCCGATTTACCTTGATTATATGATGCTCCGGCATCACCGTTAATAAATCCTGTAGTTGGGCAACCTGTAAAATTGGCATAGAAAGTGCCTCCTTCGGTTGGTTGTTTAAGGTATATGTATATAATTCCGGAAGCTCCGCTGTCAAGGTATTTTATTGGGACATTGGGTGAATATTCAAATTTTGCAATATTCTTAGGATTGATTGAAATCAACTCTGAGATCGAACGTTTAATGCCGTCAACAAGTATTATAGGCGAACCGTTAAAGACTTTGACTGAACGGTTGGTCTCATCTACAAATAATCCCGGAAATGGCTGTTGGCTCAGCAATGAATATACGTCTATCGAGTGTTTTACTTGTGTTGCAGTAGGGCGTGTAATAATTTTGTCGCCTTCGTAAGTAATATGCTTCTGTTCAACAAGCACCTCTTTTAGCAACTTGGCATCAGTGTGCATTCTGACAGTACCGATATTCCCCGTCTGATATGTTTTTGAGTAAGGCATATATCCGATACAATGGGTTTTAAGCAATACCGATGATTGATTTACAGGTATAACAAAATCTCCGTTTTGATTAGATACGCCACCGGTAATAAATGTTGAATCTGCAGGATTAAACAAAGATACATTGGCATATTCAACCGGGCGCATGTTTTCATCTATCAGCCGACCTTTGATCTTGTTGGGTTCCTTTTGCCAACATTCGATAAAGAGGTCATTGCCATTTTGATTGACTCTGATAGGATAAAATCCGATAACTTCATATATCGATTCTAAAATCGACTTGTCAACAATGCATGTCGTTACAGTGTAGTCTTCCAGCTCATTAAAAATGAAATTAATATTTCCTTCGGTATAAACACTATCTATGTCACGCAACACTTCCGGTATCGGCCGGTCATGATAGGTTTTGCTGAAATTAGCGGCAAATGAACTAAGACAGCCCATAATCAAGGCCGCATAAACAATAAGATATTTATTTTTCATGGCTGATTATTTTATTGTTAGAGTGTTGCTGTCAAATTCAACTACAAATTTATCAAATGCGTTGAGCATTTCAGTTACGTCCAGAATAGTTTTTCCGCTATCTATTTTGAGATGCAGCCTCAGCTTGCGGAGTTCATTGTTTTTGAAAACGATATTAATTTGGTACGTTTCAGCAAGACCGTTGGCTATTTCTTCAAAAGAACAATCGTCATATACAAGTTCATGTGTATTTGTAATTACTACACCTGTCGAATGAGAAATTGCGACCGTTTCCTGTGCCACGTTTTCGGTCAATTCGTCATTGGCAGTATCGCTATGTAGCATATTATCAAACAGATGCGGTCGCAAAGACGCAACTACAACTATAGATGTCACGATAACAATTGCAATCATAGCCGCGACACGCATTATTGGTTGCCAGCGACGTATAGTTACAGGTGGCTTTCGGGAGGCTTTGAATCTGATTAATTCGGCTTCTACATCAGGAATATGCACATCGTTGCTTGCGCTTGCCTCCTTGCACAATACAGCGGCATTATACAGCTCTGCAAGTTCCGTGTCATTTTGAATCGCCGTAATATCATCGTGCGACAGAGATTCAGGTTTGTCTATCAGACGTGCTATAATATCTTCTCGTTGCGTATCGGTCAATGTTTTCATATATTATTTGCATTTAAAATTTTCTCGTAACAGGCGTAAAGTTCTCACAACATGCTTGTTTATGGCGGCTACGCTTAAATTCATTTGTTGCGCGGCCTCTTTATAGGACAATCCTTGCCCGAATACAAGGGAAATTGCGCTTCGAGCTTGTGATGTGAGTCGAGAGTCCATAAAGTTATAAACTTGTTGCAACAATCTGTCTCTGTCATAATCGTAGTTGTTGTAACTTTCCATCTCAATCGGGTACAGTTTCTGGAAACGTTGAAGTGTCGTCTGCTTGGAAATGATTGACAAGGCTCTGTTTCTTACAGCTTTGACCAAATAGCCGTCGATATTGTCGATATGGCTATAGTCGTTGCTTAATAATCCAGTAAAAGTCTCATTTATCAAATCACGGCATTCTTCGTCATCACGCAATATGCTGTAGACCGTTTTGTAAAGCAACGGGTAGTTTCTGCGATATAATGATTCAAATTGCTGAGATGTCATGATTGTTTTTATTTTTGTTTCTACATTAGTGACAGACTAAGGCTGGAATTAATGACATCTTTTAATGCAAATAAAGGTTAAAAAGCCTCTCCGATGGCAAATAAAATTCCGGAAGTACCTTGTCCAAACCCATAGTCAATGCGGGCATTGACATTGTGTTTGAATTCAAAACGCAACCCGATTCCGAAATTGTGCAGCCATTCAGGTTTTATATCTTGTTTATCTAATTGCTCGAATGAAGAGAATATAGTCGCACCACCGGCCCAAACGGTAAACCCTATGCGTTTCCATAAATGTTGCCTTAACTCTATTTGTGATGCAATTTGGTTGTTATCTATTGTTTGACCCATATAGTAACCTCTCATGCGCACTCCATCAGATGCAATCATTTCTCTCATTGTCCATGGTGTTGACGAGCTATTAAGGCGCATGTACCAGTCAAATGCGAGAACAGAACCTTTCCAAAGTCTTAGGTAGTAGTTGGCAATAAATGTATGGTTATAAAACGTTGCCGGAGCATTGCCAAGACATTTGAGAAAGACCATTGGCTTATATGCCAGATGGATGCCACGGGTAGGAGTCAACAAATTATCGCGTGTGTC
>CAZBUT010000251.1:0-2986 GCA_964495165.1 uncultured Muribaculaceae bacterium
TTGTAACATCAGAACCGGTTATTATTGCTGAAAAAAACTCTCTGAAGCCGGGGTGTTGCTTGTATAGGCTTTCCATTTTCACATTGTCGCTACTGGTTACTATTGCCGCCGGGATATTGTTTTCTTTCAATTGAGATAAAAAGTCTATCACCCCGTCATATATCGGATAAACTATGTTGTTTTCAAAATCATGAACACGTTTTATTATATCTTGGTGAACTTCTTGACTGAAAAAAGTGTTGAGAATTTTGAATAACGCATTGCCTTTGATAACATAGGCAAAGTTCTCGACATGTGTAGGGTATATTTTATCAACCTGTTCCCAAAACTCAGTATAATGCCCCTCACTGTCAATGAGAACCCCGTCCAAGTCAAATAATACTCCGATATTTTCCATTGTGTGATAATGTGATATGTTTTTAATTTTACGCAAATTTAATACTGAAACCGGCTACTATTGCGTTGTTTTGAGTTAATTTTGCAAAATCAAACAAATGATATGACAGAAAATAATTCAAATTCACCTATATCACTTGGCACTGCCTCTATCGGACGGTTATTGATGCAATACTCTGTGCCGGCGATCATAGCAAGTGTTGCGACTTCATTATACAACATTATCGACAGCATTTTCATAGGTCAAGGCGTCGGTTCTATGGCAATTGCCGGTCTTGCCGTGACCTTTCCGCTAATGAATTTGGTTATAGCTTTTTGCGTGTTCATTGCTGCCGGTGGAGCAACGATAAGTTCGATTTTCTTAGGGCAAAAGGATTACGCCAGAGCCAAAGATGTACTCAACAACGTTATGTGGTTGGGCATCATTCACTCTATCGTTTTTGGAGGATTGTCTTTGTTGTTTCTCGACGAAATTTTATTCTTTTTTGGAGCTACCAAAGAGACAATTCCATACGCCAAAGAGTTTATGGCGGTAATACTTTTGGGCACTCCCATTTCATACATGTTCATCGCACTTAACAACATGCTTCGTGCAACCGGCTATCCGCGAAAAGCCATGGCAACAGCATTACTCACAGTATTCATCAACCTGGTACTCGCTCCGATTTTCATATTCGTGCTCAAATGGGGTATTGCAGGAGCTGCTGCCGCAACAATATGCGGACAATCGATTGCCTTGATTTGGATCATAAAACATTTTATATCGGCAAACAGTTTTGTACATTTTGAACGCAAAGGGAATCATCGCCTGTCTTGGTCGATAATAAAACGCATATATGCAATAGGACTTTCTCCATTTTTAATGAATGTATGTGCTTGTATAGTGGTTATTTTCATAAACAAAGCTCTGCTTGAAACAGGTGGAGACCAAGGTAATCTCGCAGTAGGGGCATTCGGCATTGTCAACCGCACCGGAATGCTGTTTGTAATGATCGTATTTGGCGTAACGCAGGGAATGCAACCTATACTCGGATTCAATTATGGTGCAAAGCAATGGAACCGCGTCAAGCACACATTGCGCATCGGCATAATAGCCGGAATGATAATCACATCAATAGGATTTATCATTGCCGAAATATTTCCTCATGAAGTTGCCGCATTGTTCACAACCGACGAGACTCTCATCAATATTTCGGCTACAGGCTTTTATATCAGCTTCCTATGCTATTCTGTAGTTGGCGGACAAGTAGTGATACAAAACTTCTTCCAATCGATTGGAAAACCCAAAATATCAATCTTTCTGTCTTTGACTCGACAATTACTGTTTTTGATTCCGACATTGCTCATATTTCCACAATTATACGGAGTCGAAGGCGTGTGGATTAGTCTCACTGTATCAGACATGCTCGCTTTTTTAGTTGCAGCTGTAACATTGGGCGTTCTGGTAAAAAAAGAAAACATTCATTTTGCAAATCTGAAAACTACATAACAAAACAATGGTCACAGAGCTTCAACTGAGAGTATCGCCCGAAATAGCATATCAACCACTACGGCTGACAACCTATGTATCAACCTGGCTAAACATAGACGTAAACCGCATTTCAGAATGCAAAATAATAAAGCGTTCAATCGATGCACGTCAACGCAATGTTATAGTAAATCTAACAGTTAGAGCCTATATCGACCAATCGCCTGAAACTGATTCGCTGATTACCCCTATTGAATACAAATCGGTAAAAGACCGTCCACAGGTCATAGTTGTCGGCGCTGGACCAGCCGGGTTATTTGCCGCACTCCGACTCATCGAACTCGGACTGCGTCCGATTGTTCTTGAACGTGGCAAAGATGTAGATGCTCGACGCGTGGACATGGCTCGTATAGCCCGTGAAAACATTGTTGATCCGGATTCAAATTACTGCTTCGGTGAAGGTGGCGCAGGAGCTTTTTCCGACGGCAAGCTATACACACGCAGCAAAAAAAGAGGCTCTGTTGATAAAATTCTTGCTGTTTTTCACCAACATGGAGCATCGGAAAATATTCTCATCGATGCCCACCCACATATAGGAACCGACAAACTTCCAAATGTTATAAAAGCAATGCGCGAAAACATCATTGCTTGTGGCGGAGAGGTGCATTTCTCTACACGGGCCACCGATATTATTATCACCGACAATACAGCCACCGCAGTTCTTTGTTCCGACGGTACAATACACAACGGCCCGGTAATTCTCGCAACAGGTCATTCTGCCCGTGATATATACTCTATGCTTGACAACAAGGGTGTTGATATACAACCAAAAGGCTTGGCGGTTGGAGTGCGCCTTGAACACCCTCAACACTTAATTGACTGTATCCAGTACCACAGTAAAAACGGACGTGGTGATTATCTTCCAGCCGCCGAATATTCAATGCTGACACGGGTCGACGGGCGTGGCGTATATTCATTCTGCATGTGTCCCGGTGGATTTATAATCCCGGCTGCAAGCGACAAGGGGCAACTTGTCGTAAACGGAATGTCACCCTCCAACCGTGGCACAAAATGGGCCAATTCAGGGATGGTTGTCGAAGTGCTTCCCGAGGATATTCCGGA
>CAZBUT010000252.1:0-2978 GCA_964495165.1 uncultured Muribaculaceae bacterium
ATTTATTGTATTTGAAATATTTACTTGCAAAGACATTTTTTAGATACTTATTTTTATAATAATCTACATTATTACTTACATTAAATAAATAATTAAAATATTGTAAAACAAAGATTTATAATTTTATCAACATTGATGTTAACTTAATTATCAACATTATTTACATACTATGAATGGAAGATAAATAAAAAAGCGATGCATTATAAACACATCGCTTTTCAATCTTAAAGATAAGCTTTTTATTTTATCAATGCTTTAACTGTTTTATTGCTATAGTTTACAATATATAAACCTTTGTTTAATGATATTGAAGAGCCTGATTTGTAATGATTATTATAGATTAAACGCCCTGAAATATCAGTTATTATAACATATCCGTCATATCCGTTTATTGATATATTGTTACCATTGATTTCAACATTATTTGACAGAGTTTCAACATTCTCTATTCCGTCAAGACCAAAAGTAACTTCTATAGGCATTGAACCTGATTCATTTTCTCCTTTATACAAACTCGAAATTGAATAGGTGTGAGTTCCTTTTAAAGGAGCTTCATCAATAAACTTGCGACTGCTTGACCAACCCAATAGTTGTTCGTCTCGATAAATAGCGTAACCTACATGGTAAAACAAATCAAGAGCTACATCATCAACAATTCCGCAATCGGTGAGTGCTGCAACATCACCTGCTTCAGGTTCTGATAATGGAGCATACAAAAAGAAATTACCTGAAGAAGTCTTATCAGCTTTCCAATCCTCACCTTCCAATTTTATCCAATTACCGTAGTTTTCAACAACAGGTCCTACGTCAGATAAAATTTGTATATTGCCTATATTTGATTTACAATAGAGACCAATCCATAATTCTTTTTCTCCGGTAATGGTAACAGGTTTGGTAAGTATATATTTAGTCCAAATAGCAGTTCCAAATTCTTTTACTGCGCGTTCAGAAATAATAGTAGGATTAGAACCGTCGGCATCAACTTCCCATACTCTCACAGTAAATGATACATTTTTTTGAGATTGATATGGAAGGAAATTAATGTATCTAATAGTATATCCTTTATAGGCTTTAAGATCATCAACTCTGAATCGATGTACATAATCAAGAGACGATACATTATATTCACCTATAGTGTATGAGGCAGATATGTCTGTCATACGAGTAAGATTTTTATCAAGATTCCAAGAAAGTTCGACAGTTGAATTTGTTATATTAGGAGTTATTTCTGCTACTTTATTTACAGGAATGCGTATAGATACTTCAGCGTAGGGTGAAACGAGACCGTTTGTGTAAACAGCATCAACATAATAAGTAATAAGAGATTCATTGTTTAAATTACGGTCGGTATAGGAGTTCATCTGTGTAAAAGCTATATTTTCCTCATTGCGGTAAACATTATAGTGCACTACACTATTGGCTACGCTCTCGGGTATGTCCCATGTCAATGTCACATTTCCTTTTTCGGCAGTAGCTTTGAGATTAATAGGAGCTTCCGGTGCCCCGCTTGCCGAAAATTCAAAATTTATCAAACCGTCGGTTGTTTCAGAAATATTGTTTAATGCCTTATAGGAATAACGACCGCTGATAGAGCGTGTAGAAGGCTCTGATGCATCATTGAAAACAGTAATATTATCTGTACCGGGGAAAGGTGTTGACGAACTATTAACACTTCCATAAGATGATACATAAGATGACGGGTCGCTTCCGGCTGATGCACATACTATGTACATTGCCTGTGGATATGTGGCGTTGATGGTATTATCGGCTACCGATGCTTTAATGCGTGAATCGCTTGCATGATATACGATAAGTCCATGTCCGGGAAGTGTCTGGTCAAATTCTCCTGCTTGCTGGCGGTTTTCAAGTATAAAATATTCTCCGGGAACAGTTGTTTCAAAACGATAAGCTACAGCATTGTTATGAGCCGCCGGCATAGATTTCACTGATTGGTTTTCGCTTAATACTGTGGGTATAACCCAACCGAGTTGTATCTTTTGCCACATGTTGATGTTGGCAGGACGGTCTCCTGAATTTCCGTTCCATGCTCCCGATGCCATTAGGTCCCATGTGCTTGTTCCGGGATAATCTCCGCCACTGTTGCTATAGTCGGTATCATAGAAGTCAGGAGAACCGAGATTGTGACCAAACTCATGGCAAATAACACCGATTGTCGACATTTTACCTGTTGTTCCCAATAACTCAGGTTCGATCGTGTAACGACGCACTTGAATGCCGTCGAAACTCATTCCATATATAATACTGCTATGTGACCATATATCATTTGCACCGCCTGTATATTCTTGTCCGGCTCCTTGGTGGATAACAGCAAGACCGTCAAGAATACCGTCTTTGTCATTGTCAAATTCGCTTAAATCCAGTTCACTATCGATAATAGACAATCCGTCATATATCATTTCTATTGCACGGTCAGAACCATAATAAGCCTTGTCATAGGGTAACGTTACCCAACGAGTCACAGTAGTAGTAATGTCAAGTTCTCCGTAAGAGTTTTCAAGATAGAAATCACGGAAACTTCCTATGTTGCCATATTTTTCCTGATTCATCAAAGCGTTAAAATCTTCTTGGGTATATGTAACCTCTGTGTCGCTATAGTTAAGCATCAGCATCAATAATTTGTTTTTTCCTTTAGAAGGGAATGTTCCTTCTACTTGTAAATCAGATGATGTGCTCAACGGTTTCAATGATTCCTGTTTTAATTGATTTTGTTGTTTGCTTGAAAACCAAAGTCCTTTTTCAATGCCATTATCCAAAGCGATAGAAGAATTGTTGCGGTAAACCAATTGCGATGCTGCAAGATGACCGTCAGACGTTTTTTCGGCAAACTTCCAATAATTATCTTTATCGCGAAGCAATGTATATCCATCGGCTGTAGATGCCCAATTAAACTGCTCATCACCGTGCAGCTTGATTTGTATTTCAGTCCCGTCGGGTTGTGTTGCCGTAATAAGCCCGGG
>CAZBUT010000253.1:0-2969 GCA_964495165.1 uncultured Muribaculaceae bacterium
TCTTATTATTTAAAATCTGTTCCTTGTTTAATGGATTTCTCCTTTATATATTTGTTGAGGCGGTGGGTAAATTCATAATTTTTCAAGCCCCAACGAGGAGAAACAAGCAATTCATCGGGCGATTGCGATACAAAACGCTCTATAGCAATCGTTGGCGACATGCGCGAGATTATCTTGCCACAAAGTTTTATGTAGTCGTCAACCGTATATTGGGGTACGGTATATAATCCTTCTGCTACATCTTTTTCCATGCGAGTGCCTTTCACGAGTTGCAACTGATGCAATTTTACAGTATCGATTGGCAACCGGGAAACCCTGTCGATTGTTTCTAATATCATGGTTTCCGTCTCCCCGGGCAAGCCCACAATCAAGTGTAATCCGACCGATACTCCCGATTGCGCTGTGCGCATAACAGTCGAGACAGTGTCACTCCATGTATGACAACGGTTTATACGTTCAAGAGTCATGTCATGAGATGTTTCTGCTCCATATTCGATAATAACCCTCGACTCTCGATTTAAGTCTGCTAAGCGTTGCAACAAATTCTCGGGCATACAATCGGGTCGTGTACCGATTATCAAACCGTCTACTTTTTCAACGGCAAGCGCTTCATTGTATAATGCCATAAGCCTGTCTATATCACCATGGGTGTTTGTGTACGCCTGAAAATAAGCCAAATACCTCATGTGGGGATATTTCTTTCCGAAAAAACGTTTACCTTCTTCGAGTTGTGTTGTAACGTTTTTTATCGGGGCGCAATATGAGGGGTTAAATGTCTGATTGTTGCAATAAGTACAACCGCCACGCCCCTTGGTTCCGTCTCTGTTGGGGCAGGTAAAGCCGGCATTTACCGCAATTTTTTGCATCTTGCATGGAAATAATTCAGCAAGAAATTGTGAAAAGTCGCGATACCCCTCAGCCATATATCAAATGTGGGTTGTTTTATTTAATAAATAAGCGTCTAACAAGACTATCGCAGCCATGGCCTCGACAACCGGTACGGCTCGGGGCAATACACATGGGTCATGTCGTCCTTTGGCTTTCAGAATAGTCTTTTCTCCATTGGATTTCACTGTTTCAACCTCTTTCAACAATGTAGCAACAGGCTTAAACGCAACCCGGAAATAGATGTCTTCTCCATTTGATATTCCGCCTTGGATTCCTCCCGAGTGATTGGAAACAGTAGATATATGTCCGACCTCATCGGCAACAAATCGGTCAAGCATCTCGCTCCCTCGCTTTCCAACTCCGGCAAACCCCATTCCGTATTCAAATCCCTTGGCGGCATTTATGCCAAGCATTGCCGCGCCAAGGTGTGCGTGTAATTTGCCAAACACAGGCTCACCCAAACCGACCGGGACTCCTGTCACAACACCGGTTATCACTCCGCCTATCGTATCGCCTGCCGATTTAACCTCGCTGATGAGCCGGTACATATCTTCGGCAACATCGGCATCGGGACAACGCACGGCATTGGTATCTATTAGAGCAGGATCATATTTTGTATAATCATTGTCAAGTGCAATGTCGCCCACTTGAGATGTATAGGCATATATATTGACCCCAATCTGTTCCAATGCCTGACGGGCAAATGCGCCTGCCACAACACGGGCAATGGTTTCGCGGGCAGAAGACCGTCCGCCACCACGATGATCTCTCAGACCGTATTTTGAAGTATATGCATAATCGGCATGCGATGGTCTAAAAGTGTCTCGAATATTCTCATAATCATTGGAGTGTTGGTCTCCGTTTTCCACAATAAACCCGATGGGCGTACCAGTGGTCTTCCCGTCAAACATTCCAGAAAGAATCTTTACGCGGTCCTTTTCATCACGCGCAGTCACTATTGCTGATTGTCCGGGACGCCGGCGATCAAGTTCATGCTGAACGCGGTCAAGGTCTATTACCACACCTGCGGGCATTCCATCAATGACACCGCCAATCGCCACTCCGTGAGACTCGCCAAATGTGGTCACTCTGAATATTTGTCCTATACTATTCATCATCTTCGATTGAAGTTACTACTAAATCTGCAACCGTGCCACGTACATATCCAATCAACGCCTGTGGCGACAGTTTCAATTGCAAACCACGCTGACCGGCACTTACGAAAATCACATCATAGTCAAGTGCTGTAACGTGGAAATATGTAGGGAACTGTTTTTTCATGCCAATTGAAGTACAGCCGCCGCGTATGTAGCCGGTCAAAGGCAACAGCTCCTTCATTGGAATCATTTCAGCTTTCTTGGCTCCGGCAATCTTAGCGGCTTTCTTCAAATCCACTTCGCAATTTCCGGGAATAACGCAAACAAAATATCCACACTTGTCGCCGTGTAAAACAAGAGTTTTAAACACTTGGTTTATATCCTCACCAAGTTCAGCAGCGACATGGTCGGCGGCAAGATTGTTTTCATCTACGGTATATGGCACAAGCTCATACTTGATTTTTGCCTTATCAAGCAATCGAGCCGCATTTGTTTTTTGTATCCCGCTCATATGTTATATTGTAGTTTGGCTGTCCCGTTTATGAAGCCGTAAAAATATTCAATAAAATTTTAAACAGTTTCTTAATATCCGGTATAAGAGTGTGGAGACAGTTTCTTCAATTCTGCCTTGACTTCATCGCTCACATTAAGAGTGTCAATAAATGCGGCAATGCTTTCGGCTGTCACGGTAGAATTTACGCGTGTAAGTTCTTTTAGGGTTTCATAGGGTTTCGGATAGCCCTCACGACGCAAAATCGTCTGAATGCCTTCGGCAACGACATTCCACATCGAGTCGAGGTCGGCATTAATAGCCGATTCGTTAAGCAACAATTTGCCCATACCCTTTAATGTACTATGCAAAGCAATGAGCATGTGCGACATCGGAACACCGATATTACGCAACACAGTAGAGTCGGTCAAATCTCGTTGCAAACGTGAGATGGGCAACTTTACAGCAAGGTGATCGAGTATAGCATTGGCAAT
>CAZBUT010000254.1:0-2957 GCA_964495165.1 uncultured Muribaculaceae bacterium
AACAGTTACGTCTAATGACGATATAGAGTGGGGAGCACCTACAGTGCTTAAAAATACGCTTGTCATAGCTCCTGCAGCTGACGTTAAAGAGATTGCGCAATGTCTTGTGATTTCGTTGCCGCAAGATTCTAAATTGAGAGAATACGCAAACTTGGTCGACAATGAATCGGTACTCGGACGACAGATATGGTTGCTCGGTACGTTTGAGAAATATATGGGTACATGGGGCATCACAGGCAATCGCGGTACGGCAGATGAATTCCGCATTGAAGGTGTCGAGATTGCTGACGGTTCGATTGCTGCAGGCGACGGTTCGGAATCGACTCCATATAATGTGCCGCAAGTTCAAGAAGGAGCATCAGGTTCTGGAGTATGGGTGGCAGGATATATTGTCGGTTGGGTCGATGGAATGACATTGGCAACCGGTGCGACATTTGGCGTTCCCGCAAATTCCAAAACCAATCTTCTTATAGCAAACAGTCCCTCAGCGACAACGGTAGAAGAATGTGTGCCTGTGCAGTTGCCCTCATCGATACGTTCAGGCTTGAATCTGCAAGACAATCCGGGAAATCTTGGCAAGAAACTGTACATCAAAGGTAACTTGGTAAAATATTTCGGAACAAATGGCGTGAAAGAAGCTACAGAGTACAGACTTGAAGGAGAAGGTAGCGGAGGCAGCGTCCCCGAAACTCCTGTCAACCCCGTAACATCACTAAATGAAACATTTGAAGGCGTGTCATCGGTCAGCGACCTTTCCGGTTGGACATCAAAGGTTGTTGCCGGAAACAAGCCATGGTACTTTACTTCGTTTGACAACAATTACTATGCAGCATGTACTGCCTACAAAGGCACCGACGATGGCAACGGTTATGACTCATGGCTGATCACGCCGCCTCTCAATGTTGACGGCATGTCATCTAAAATACTCAGCTTTGAGTCGCAAGCGGCATACTCAGGTGGAAGTTTTGAAGTATATGCCATGACTGCTGCCGACCCTGCGACTGCAACACTCACGAAGCTAAACTGCACGCTTGCAACACCTCCTGCAAGCGGTTATTCGGGATTCGTATCATCGGGAGACATATCGTTGAGCAATTTCTCGGGAGTGATTTACATCGGATTCCGCTATATCGCCGAGACATCGGCATCATCTATGACATTTTGTATTGACAATGTGAAAGCCGGTCTGAGTGGCGGCTCGACTCCCGAAGATCCGGTTACTCCTCCGGCAACAGGCGATAACGTTGCCGACTTCAATACATTTAATGACGGAACACCAAAATCATCTTATGCCACATACACAACTGCGGCAGGGTGGACGGCTGAGAACAGTGCTATTCTTGGAGGCAGTGATGACGCAACCGCTGCCAATAATCCTATCTTCGGATTTATTGGATCGGCAGGTACATTGGCTCCCACTCTCAATGGCAAGACAACAGCTCCGGGCAAATTGACCTCTCCGACATTGACCGGAGGTATTAAAACTCTGTCGTTTAACTATGGTTTTGCCTATTCCGATACACAATGTTCGATCACAATCAATATCAAGCAAAACGGAGAAGTTGTGAAAACCGAACCCCTGAATATTACGGAAATCACTAAACAAAAAGCCTACAGCTATTCGGTTGACATCAACGTAGAGGGTGATTTTGTTATCGAGATTGTAAATAACTGTGTAAGCGCGGCATCATCAAACAAAGATCGTATTTCAATTTGGAATATGTCTTGGACAAATTGATGTTACAAACATAAAAGTCATTTAAAAACAGAGAGCAGGGCGACCTCACTCTCTGTTTTTATGTTAATTATTAATTATTAATCATTAATTGTTAATTATTTACCTACCTTTGCACAATTATTGAATAATCGATTTATAACAAACAAAAGAAATAATGGAAAACAAAGAATTGGATCGCATAAGCTATGCATTAGGGCTTAGCATGGGCAATAACTTTAAAAGTTCGGGAATAGAAACACTTGATATCAACGACTTTGCCGACGGAGTTGCTGCTGTATATGCCGGAGCAAAACCCAAGATGAGCTATGATGAAGCAAAGGCTGAAATACAAAAATTTTTCCAGGCAATGGAAGCCAAGCAACAAGAAGCCGCACAAGAAATGGCAAAAGTGAATCAGGCTGCCGGAGAGGCTTTTCTTGCTGAAAACGGAAAGCGCCCCGAGGTGACAACTACTGCCAGCGGTCTTCAATATGAAGTATTGGCTGAAGGTAATGGTGATATGCCTACTGCCGGCGACCAGGTGACAGTGCATTATACCGGTAAGTTGATCGACGGTACTGTGTTTGACAGCTCGGTTGAGCGTGGACAACCTGCCACTTTTGGTGTCACCCAAGTGATACCCGGTTGGGTTGAAGCATTGCAGATGATGAAAGTCGGCTCAAAATGGCGTCTTTTTATCCCGTCAAACATTGCCTACGGACCACAAGGCGCAGGCGGTGTAATCGGACCGAACGCCACATTGATTTTTGATGTTGAATTGCTGCAAATCGTGGGCAAATAACCACTCTGTAAAATGAGATTATTGCTTATATCGGTTCTTGTCTCGTTGTGCGCGATACAGACCTGGGCTCAATCTGACAGCGACTCGGTTTCGGTTGCCACTGCTACGGCTTGGGGACATACTTTGAAACCTCAAGTTGACCGTAACTATCAAGGAGATTCGGTTGCCGTGGCAAAGTATATGGCCGGGCTAAAGCAGGCATTTGCCACGCCTTTGAGTGAAGAACCTTATTACACGGGAATCATGCAAGGGCTTATATTGGCTGATCGCATCAAGCAGATGCAGTCTATGGGATTTCCTATAGATGTTGAGGTGATGTGCAGAGCATTGAGCGATTTTATCGAAGGAAAGCCCACCGGTTTTACCAATGAAAGCGCCAACAATTATCTCAACGATTATCTGAGCCGCAATACTCCTGTCGATACAGTCGACGCAGCA
>CAZBUT010000255.1:0-2934 GCA_964495165.1 uncultured Muribaculaceae bacterium
ACGGGAAAATGCAAAATATAGTAATAATAAATAGGTGTATTAGTTTCTTTTTCATGTCGTTAAGTGAGGTTCGATAAATTCTATTTACCATTAGCGAGTAGTCAGAACCTCATTAAAACTACCGATAATGTAATTTTGTTTTGCAAAATTAGTAAAACTTTTCTAATTTATATATAAATATTGGGCGCTTTTGAGGATATGTAATTGTCAATGCCAGATTGGGGTGTATACACAGCTATGATATCTAAGAGTGTCAAGTGTGTTACGTTGTAGGTAAGCTTTATTGAATGGTTAGTTTATAGCCGAGACCGCGAATGTTGAGAATTTTTATGTGTCGGTCACGAGACAATCTTTTGCGAAGTTTATGTATGAAAACATGCAGTGAGTTTCGATTGTAGTAGTTGTCATTATTCCAAACTTCAGTCAATATGTCGTTTATTTCTACAATTCTGTCTTTATTTTGACATAAACGTCGCAGTATTTCACATTCCATATGAGATAATTCCTGGCTATCGGTGCCGTGATGCAAAAGTTGTGACTGACAGTTTAAAGTATATTCTCCAATATTAAATATGGAGTCAGGTTCTATCTCAACTTCAATGCTGCGAGTCAAGGCTTTAACTCTGACAACTAACTCAAGCATCTTGAATGGTTTTTTCAAGTAATCGTTTGCTCCAAGATTAAATCCGTTGACCAAATCATCAATTGACGCGCGGGCTGTAAGAAACAAGACAGGTGTTGAACGATCTTTTTTACGTATTTCCTTAACCATTGCAAAGCCGTCGAGTATGGGCATCATTACATCGGTGATAATAATGTTTGGATTTATTTTTTTTAGTATTTCAAGCCCGTCCCGGCCATTACGAGCAATAATCGTGTCAAAACCCTCACTGTCGAGTGTGTCTTTTATTATCATAGCCAATGTTGACTCGTCTTCAACAAGCAATACTTTGAGCCTATCTTTTATCTTCGTTTTCATTTTACCAAGGGTAATTTTATGGTGAAACATGAGCCTTGTCCCAATTTACTGTCTACTGAAATTGTGCCACTAAGCCGTTCGATTATGTGTTTTACATAATATAGACCTAATCCGTACCCTTTGACATTATGTTCGTTACCTGCCGGGACTCGATAGAATTTGTCAAAAATATATTGCTGATTGCTTTTTGCAATTCCTATGCCATTATCTTTTATTGCTATTAATACGTTTTCTTGTATGATGCTAATTTTAATAGTGATTTCAGGTTTCTCTCCTGAATATTTGACGGCATTGTCAATAAGATTGCTTATGATATTGCTAAAATGAGTTGTATCTGATTTTAAAGTGAGGTTTGCAGGGGTAATGTCAACATTGAATTTTATTTCTTTTGAACCTTTTAGTGAGTGTATTTCAATGAGTTGAGAAACAAGTTCCTGAATGTTAATTTGCTCATATTTGAGCGGCATAGAGTTGCGACGTTCCAAACTCATTGACAGTATATTTTCAACAAGCCCGCTTAGTCTCGTGAGTTGTTCAAGGCATATATTGAGATATTTGTCACGGGTGTCTTTCACTTCTCCTTGTTTGAAATTTAACATAGAATCAATGGCAGAATATGTAACAGCAATTGGCGTTTTCAATTCGTGTGTCATGTTGTTTGTGAAATCGTCTTTCATTTCTTCCAATGATTTTTGTCGTAGTATAGTTTTTATCAAATACCAAAGTGCAATTGACAATAATACTATTAGCAGAAGTGTGGTGGTGAGTATCCCTGCCATTTGTTTTAATATTTCGCCGGTAATAGGCTCAAAACTGATACGTAAAAAATAGGGACTGCTTGGATCATATTCATAGTTTATGTTGTAAGATTCGTGGTACTGAATGATTGAATCACTTTGTTTGATGATCTGAGTTGTATTCCGATCTAAAATGGCAATATTATATACTTTTACTGATATGTTGTTATATTTGAGTTCGTTGGTGAGTAATGAGTCCAAATCATGAAGATTGATTGGCGCATATTTGTCAAATTGCGAGTGTATTGTTACTCGTGTTTCACGTAGCATCGCTTTAATAAAACTGGCTTGAGAATCAACACCCACTGCCGGTTGCTTAACTGTGTTGTTGTCATTTGTTACAACGGAGCGTATGGAATCATTGTAGAACCCTTTTTCAATAGAGATTGTATTTGGCCCGTCGATTCTTGCTTTTTGCTCAAGGCGCCTCACTCCTTCTTTGATGTCGGCTTCTTCAATGCAACTTATAAGCCTCATTTCTGTGTCTGATTTTATGGATTGGTATAAACCTTTGAGATAAAACAGATTGAATGCAAATACTAATATCAATCCGGTTATTATAATTACTATTACATACGGAAAATTCCTCATAATCAAATTTTTTCAGTTCTGATTTTTTTCAAAATTACAAGAAATTTTATTTTGATGAGATATTTGATAAGACTAAATAAGACTTTGTAAGTAACCGTTAAGCGAAGACTCCAATTTATTAAGCCAATTTTGCGCCATGAATTTAAACTATAAAATTATGAAAGTAAAAAAACTGATTTGTTTAGAAATGGTCTTATTGACAATGACAACTGCTATGGCGGAGGAAAATGTAGAGCTGTCTGATACATTAAGTGAGGTAGTGGTATCATTTGAAAAACCATTGACCAAGGTTGTTGGAGGACGTATTTCGTATGATGTAGCGCAACTCATTAAGGGCAAGGCGGTAACAACTGTTTATGATGCATTACTGTATTTGCCTGGTGTGAAAGAACACAACGATGTGTTGCAATTGGCAGGAGCACAAGGAGTGACAATATTAATTAACAGTAAGAAATCATCTATGTCGCTAAGTAATATGTTGCAGCTGCTGAAGTCATTGCCAAGCAGTCGGTTGCATAAGGCTGAAATAATGTATAGCGCAGATCCGAAGTATCATACCCGTGGAGC
>CAZBUT010000256.1:0-2918 GCA_964495165.1 uncultured Muribaculaceae bacterium
AAGACGTTCAAAACGTTTACCACAACATGAAAGAAGACGAAGAAGAGGAATAATCCCCTGCTCGTCATCAACCAATACCGCAAGAGGCAACGGCTCGCCCGTCGCCTCTTGTTTGTTCATATCCATGCAATCATTTTCTTATTGAACACCTGCACATTTTCACCAAAAGAAACCGAACAATCCTCGATAAAACGAAATTAAAACAAAATCTGAGTCAGTTACAAAAATTTTAATGCGATGTTATTTGTATTAGGACGGTAAACGTTGTAACTTTGCAAGAAATTTCACAAAATTATGATTGACGGAATAAAAAAAGTATTATTGCTTGGCTCTGGAGCTCTGAAAATAGGGCAAGCCGGCGAATTTGACTACTCCGGTTCTCAAGCATTGAAAGCCCTTCGCGAAGAGGGTATTTCTACAGTTCTAATCAACCCGAACATCGCTACGATCCAAACATCGGAAGGCGTTGCCGACCATGTTTACTTTCTTCCTATTACCCCGCACTTTGTGGAAGAGGTGATTAAGAAAGAGCGCCCCGATGGTATTTTGCTCGCATTTGGCGGACAAACAGCGCTGAATTGCGGTACGGAATTGTATCTCAATGGCACTCTTGAAAAATATGGAGTGAAAGTGCTTGGCACATCGGTTGAGGCAATCATGATAACCGAAGACCGTGACCTTTTTGTGAAAAAACTCGATGAAATTCAGGCAAAGACTCCGGTATCGCAAGCCGTTGAATCAATGGAAGCCGCAGTTGAGGTGGCTCATCGCATCGGATTCCCGGTAATGGTACGTTCGGCATACGCTCTCGGAGGACTTGGCTCGGGAATTTGCGCCAACGACGAAGAATTTCATGAGCTTTGCGAAAGCGCGCTCACTCACTCAAAGCAAATCCTTGTAGAGGAGTCGCTTAAAGGCTGGAAGGAAATCGAATTTGAGGTAATACGCGACAAAAACGACCACTGCTTCACGGTTGTTCCAATGGAAAACTTTGACCCGCTTGGAATCCACACCGGTGAAAGTATCGTTGTTGCTCCTATCGTGTCGCTTACACAAGAGCAAATCGCCATGTTGCAGGACATCGCCATAAAGGTGGTGCGCCACATTGGCATCGTGGGCGAGTGCAACATTCAATATGCTTTCAATGCCGAAACCAACGATTATCGCATCATCGAAATCAACGCCCGCTTGAGCCGCAGCTCGGCTCTCGCATCAAAAGCATCGGGTTATCCGTTGGCATTTGTTGCGGCAAAATTGGCATTGGGTTACACTCTCGACCAAATAGGCGAAATGGGAACGCCCAATTCGGCCTACGTAGCTCCGTCGGTCGATTATATGATTGTGAAAATACCGCGTTGGGATTTGACCAAATTTGCCGGCGTTGACCGAGAAATAGGCTCTTCGATGAAATCTGTGGGCGAAATAATGTCTATCGGTAAGTCTTTTGAAGAAATCATTCAAAAAGGGTTGCGCATGATAGGTCAAGGTATGCACGGATTTGTGGGCAACCGCGACTTGTCGTTTGACGACCTCGACCATGCATTGTCTCACCCCACCGACTTACGCATTTTTGCTATCGCAAAAGCGCTTGAAGAGGGATACACCGTTGAGCGTATAGAGGAACTCACAAAAATTGACCCGTGGTTCCTTAACCGTCTCAAAAACATCGTTGACTACACCGAAGTACTCAAAAAATACAATAACATCGAGGAACTCCCGGCCGATGTGCTTGCTGAAGCAAAACGCTTAGGATTCAGCGACTTCCAAATCGCCCGATATATTGAAAACCCCGATGTAAACTACGAAGCAGAGGTTTTGAAGGTGCGTGAACACCGCAAGAACCTCGGCATCACACCGAAAGTGTGTCGCATAAACACCGTGGCAAGCGAATATCCCGACTTGACAAACTATCTGTATGTAACCTACGGTGCTGATGCCCACCAAATTCCTTATGATTACAATTCAGGCAAAAACATCGTTGTCCTCGGTTCCGGAGCTTATCGCATAGGTAGTTCAGTAGAATTTGACTGGTGTTCGGTAAATGCCGTTAGCACATGCCGAAAACTCGGATACAAGTCAATCATGATCAACTACAATCCCGAGACCGTGTCAACCGACTATGATATGTGTGACCGTCTGTACTTTGACGAGTTGAGCTTTGAACGTGTACTTGACGTTATCGACCTTGAATCTCCGCGAGGAGTAATAGTATCGGTAGGCGGCCAGATACCCAACAACCTTGCGATGAAATTGTACCGTCGCCACGTTCCGGTATTGGGTACATCTCCAATTTCTATCGACCGTGCCGAAAACCGTCATAAATTCTCGGCAATGCTCGACACACTCGGCATCGACCAGCCTCGTTGGAAAGAATTGACCAGCTTTGACGACATCGACAAGTTTGTCGCAGAGGTCGGATTCCCGGTACTCATTCGCCCAAGCTACGTATTGTCGGGTGCTGCAATGAACGTGTGCTACGACTATGAGTCTATGCATGAGTTCCTTGGTGCTGCGGCAAAAGTATCAAAAGAGTTCCCTGTTGTAGTATCGGAATTCTTGCAAAACGCCAAGGAAATAGAATTTGATGCAGTCGCTCGCAACGGAGAGGTTATCGAATATGCAATCTCTGAACATATCGAGTTTGCCGGTGTACACTCAGGCGACGCTACACTTGTGTTCCCTGCACAAAAAATATACATGGAAACAGCACGTCGCATCAAGCGCATAAGCAAGAAAATCGCTAAGGAGCTTAACATCTCAGGACCGTTCAACATTCAGTATCTTGCAAAAAACAATGATGTGAAGGTCATCGAGTGTAACTTGCGCGCGTCACGCAGTTTCCCGTTTGTATCTAAGATTTTGAAACGCAACTTCATAGAAACCGCAACCCGCATTATGCTTGGCGAACCGGTTGACAA
>CAZBUT010000257.1:0-2399 GCA_964495165.1 uncultured Muribaculaceae bacterium
ATGAAAGAAATCCGCAATGCAGGAGTGGATTTGCCTGTTGTTGCAATCGGAGGAATAACCCTCGAAGACATTCCGGCTATTATGGCTACCGGGGTAAACGGTGTTGCCATGTCAGGGGCAATTATCAACGCCGATAATCCTATTGAATATACAAAACAAGTTATAGACAGATTAAACAACAAATAATCTATTACAATATAATCTTATGGCTGATATATTAAACATTGGCGGACGTGATTTTAACTCACGCTTGTTTGTGGGTACAGGTAAATTCTCGTCAAACAAATTAATGCTTGAATCAATTCTTGCATCTGAGTCAGAAATGATAACAGTTGCAATGAAACGCATCGACATGGAACATGAAGAAGACGATGACATGTTGCAACATATAAATCGCGATAGAGTGCAATTCCTGCCCAACACATCAGGAGTGCGCAACGCCGAAGAAGCAATAATGGCGGCACGATTGGCACGCGACTGTTTCGGCACTGAATTTATAAAACTTGAAATTCACCCCGATCCTAAATATCTGTTGCCCGATCCTATCGAGACTCTTAAAGCGACAGAAGTATTGGCTCGAGAAGGATTCCACGTATTGCCTTATATTCAAGCCGATCCGGTTTTGTGTAAACGCCTTGAAGAAGCGGGCACTGCAGCTGTCATGCCGCTTGGCGCGCCTATTGGAACAAATAAAGGCTTAAAGACACGCGACCTCATTGAAATAATCATTGAAGAAAGCCGAGTACCAGTCATTGTAGATGCCGGACTCGGAGCGCCGTCACATGCCTCTGAAGCCATGGAAATGGGAGCTGACGCCGTTTTGGTTAATACGGCTATAGCCGTAGCCGGAGATCCTGTTGAAATGGCAATCGCTTTTAAATTGGCAGTTGAAGCCGGTCGTCGCGCCTATCTCGCCGGTTTAGGCAGTCAGTCACGCATGGCTGTGGCAACGAGTCCTTTGACTGCATTTTTAAATGAATGATATTCTAACTTATTTTATGATTCACCATTATGAAAATAGAAAACATTGACGTACATAATTATCCTGGCTCGGAAAAAATATATGTAAAGGGGACTTTATTCCCAATAAATGTCCCAATGCGACGTATCAACCTCACTCCTACCGTAAAAATTGTAAACGAAGAAAAAACGATTAGGCAAAACGATCCGGTATATGTGTATGATACAAGCGGCGTATATACCGACCCTGAAGTCGAAATCGACATCAACAAAGGCATTCCCCGCACTCGCGAGCAATGGATTTCATCTCGCGACGACATAGAGCAATTGCCTTCTATCACGTCACAGTATGGCAAAGAACGAGAGCAAGACCCCGCACTCGACAACATACGGTTTTCTCATCGGTATGCTCCACGACGCGCCAAAGCAGGAAAAGCAATCACACAAATGGCATCGGCGCGAGCAGGAATAATCACCCCCGAAATGGAATATGTTGCAATCAGAGAAAATCTTAACTGTCAATCACTCGGCATCGAGACTCATATCACCCCTCAATTTGTGCGCGATGAAGTTGCCGCCGGACGTGCCGTAATTCCGGCAAATATCAACCACCCCGAAGCCGAGCCGATGATTATAGGTCGAAATTTTGCAGTGAAATTAAATACCAATATCGGAAACTCGGCATTGTCATCGGGCATTGAGGAAGAAGTCAATAAAGCCGTGTGGAGTTGCTATTGGGGGGGAGATACACTCATGGATTTATCGACCGGCGACAATATCCATGAAACACGCGAATGGATTATACGCAACTGCCCGGTTCCCATGGGTACAGTCCCTATTTACCAAGCTCTTGAAAAGGTAAACGGAGATGTTAAAGCTTTGTCGTGGGAATTATATCGCGACACACTCATCGAACAAGCCGAACAAGGGGTTGATTACTTTACGATTCATGCCGGAGTTCTGCGCGAACATGCCAATCTCATTGGCGAGCGTCTCACCGGTATCGTATCACGCGGAGGCAGCATCATGACTCAATGGTGTGTACTTCATCAGCAAGAAAATTTCCTATATACCCATTTTGAGGAAATATGCGAGATTCTGGCGCAATATGATGTTGCAGTGTCGCTTGGCGACGGACTGCGACCGGGGTCGATTCATGATGCCAACGACCGCTCTCAATTTATGGAACTTGATGTGCTTGGGGAGCTGACCGAGATTGCGTGGAAACATAATGTACAAGTTCTCATTGAAGGTCCCGGACATGTTCCCATGCACAAAATCGCAGAAAACATGGAACGTCAGATAAACAAATGCCACGAAGCGCCATTCTACACCCTCGGGCCGTTGACTACCGATATTGCACCAGGATATGACCATATCACATCAGCCATTGGCGCTGCACAAATCGCATGGTTGGGAACAGCTATGATATGCTACGT
>CAZBUT010000257.1:2409-2908 GCA_964495165.1 uncultured Muribaculaceae bacterium
CGTTACCCCCAAAGAGCATTTGGCATTGCCCAACCTTGAAGATGTGCGCAACGGTGTTATTGCCTACAAAATAGCAGCACATGCAGCCGATATTGCAAAAGGTCATCCCGGAGCGCAAGTGCGTGACAATGCCATGAGCAAAGCTCGCTTTGAATTCCGCTGGAAAGACCAATTCAATCTGTCGCTCGATCCGGCTCGTGCCAAGCAATACTATGTAGAGAGCCACAAAGGTGATGATCATTTTTGCACTATGTGTGGACCAAACTTCTGTGCAATGCGCATTTCCCAAGCTGTGGCCGATTGCAACAAATAAACACTCATTACCATGTTTTACGACGAAATAAAACAATATAGCTGGGACGAAACCACGCGAGCAATCACATCAAAAACAGCCCGAGATGTTGAGATTGCCCTTAGTAAAGAGCATCTGTCAATAGATGACTTTATGGCTCTCATTTCTCCAGCAGCAACCAACTATCTCGAAGAAATGGCGCAATTG
>CAZBUT010000258.1:0-2896 GCA_964495165.1 uncultured Muribaculaceae bacterium
AATTTGAATACCGATTGGACAAGCAGTTTTTCATTAATATGGAAAGCCTTGACATACGCGATGCAGATCTCAACGTGAAACTCTCGGTCAACCACAAAGGCGATCTCTATGATATGAATTTCAGCGTATCAGGTGAGGTTGTTTTGTTGTGCGACAGGTGTCTTGATAATATGCAATATCCCATTGATGCCACCTATCACATCGTGGTGAAATATGGAGAGGATTATTGCGATGCGTCAGATGAACTGCTCATAATACCCGAAAGCGACAATTATTTGAATGTTGCCTATATGATTTATGATACAGCTTCGTTGGCGATTCCTATCAAGCATGTGCACCCCAAGGGCGAGTGCAACAAAGCGATGAGCGCAATGCTTAAAAAACATCGCGCGCGTTTGGTAAATGACGAGGATATGGAACTTGATGACGAATTGTTTGACATAGACGATGACTCTGAAAGCACCGATGTAACCGACCCGAGATGGAATGAATTGAAAAAACTTACTGATAATAACTAAAATAAAAATGATAAAGTAAAATGGCACATCCTAAACGAAAACAATCAAAGACCAGAACAGCAAAACGTAGAACACACGATAAAGCTGTAGCTCCTACTTTGGCTATTTGCCCTAACTGTGGCGCATGGCACGTATATCACACCGTTTGTGGCGAATGTGGCTACTATCGCGGTAAAGTGGCTATTGAAAAAGAAGCAGCCGTTTAATTGCGGTTTTCAGAAATTAGTAATCTCCTGAATTATTTTAGGAGATATTTTTTCATTGCATTAAAGTAGTTAAAATATGCTTAACGCGAGAATAGCAGGTATTGCCTCATACGTTCCCGAAGACATTCTTGACAACGAGATGTTGTCAAAGATGGTTGACACAAGCGATGAATGGATTACAACCCGTGTGGGAATCAAAGAGCGCCGCATATTGAAAAAGGACGGTGAAGGTTCGTCTTTTCTTGGCGAGCAGGCTGTAAAACGATTGCTTGCATCGACATCAACAAAACCTGAAGAAGTAGATCTTCTTATTTGCGCAACGTCAAACCCTGATTACCGTTTCCCGTCGACAGGATCGGTGATTACACATCGTTGTGGCTTGAGTGCGGCTTACTCTTATGATATCCAAGCAGCTTGTGCCGGATTTCTTGTTGCATTGCAAGATGCAGCCGCTTATGTCCGCTCGGGTATGTATAAGAAGGTTGTAGTTGTCGCTGCCGAGAAGATGTCGTCAATGGTAAATTATACTGACCGCACTACATGTCCGCTTTTTGGTGATGCGGCAGGAGCAATGTTGATAGAACCGACAACAGAAAATGTCGGTATTATCGACGGCGTATTTCATGTTGACGGCGAGGGTCTTGAACATCTGTTGATGAAGGCCGGCGGTTCGGTGAAACCGGCATCGCATGAGACTGTAGATGCAGCTGAGCATTATATTTTCCAAGATGGACGCAATGTTTACAAACATGCTGTTACCAATATGCTTGAGTCTTCACTCGACGTTGCTACCCGCAATGGCTTGACAATGGAGAGTGTCGATTGGTTTATCCCTCATCAGGCAAATCTGCGCATTATTGAAGCTGTTGCCGGACGAGCCGGAATAGATCCCGCTAAAGTGCTTGTGAATATCGAGCATTACGGTAATACAAGTGCTGCGTCTATACCTCTGTGTATAGATGAGTACAAAGACAAAATCAAGAAAGGCGACCGCTTGATTCTTACTGCCTTTGGTGCAGGTTTCACTTGGGGAGCCATGTATGTGATTTGGGATATTTAATATCTTGAAGTTGCAACGATTGTAACATATATTGATAGCACCTGTAAGGATTACGGGTGCTATTTGTTTAACTATAAGCAAACAGAAACGAAGCTATGTCACAAAATCATAAAGCCGGATTTGTCAATATTGTCGGAAATCCCAATGTGGGAAAATCAACTCTCATGAATGATCTTGTGGGAGAGCGTGTGAGCATTATAACCTCAAAAGCTCAGACTACCCGTCACCGCATAATGGGAATTGTTAACACACCTGAATATCAGATTGTGTTTTCTGATACCCCGGGAGTGCTTTCGCCAAAATATAAATTACAGGAGAGCATGTTGGGATTTTCTGAAAGCGCGCTTGTCGATGCAGATATACTTTTATACGTGACCGATGTAGTGGAAGATCCCACTAAAAATGCGGAATTTTTAGCAAAAGTGTCAAAAGAAAAAGTTCCTGTATTATTGGTGATTAATAAAATAGACTTGCTTAAAGGACAGGCAGAACTTGAAAACATTGTGATGCGTTGGAAAGAGTTGTTGCCTAATGCCGAAGTATTTCCCACATCGGCAAAAGAGCATTTTAATGTGACAAATCTCATGTCGCGTATAGTGGAGCTGTTGCCTGACTCTCCCCCGTATTTTGGCAAAGATGCGCTGACCGATAAACCTGCACGCTTTTTTGTGACAGAGATTGTGCGTGAAAAAATTTTGTTGAACTACGACAAGGAGGTGCCATATTCGACTGAGGTTATAGTTGAAAAGTTTGATGAAAGCGATAATGCCATTCATATTATGGCGGTAATATATGTTGAGCGTGACAGCCAAAAGGGCATCATCATCGGTCGTGGCGGAGCAATGCTTAAACGGGTTGGGGTTGAAGCACGCAAAGATATAGAACAGTTCTTTGGCAAACGTGTGTTCCTTGAAATGTTTGTTAAGGTAGAACCTAATTGGCGAAACCGTGAAAATAAACTTCGTGCATTTGGCTACATAGCCGAATAACACAATCAATTATATATGGGAATTTCTATAAATTCCACGAATAAGTTAAACAATAAATAACGGGAACAGTTCTTTTGAAATCTTTATGTTTTTACTTGGAGTATTTTTGCTTTCGTTTCAATC
>CAZBUT010000259.1:0-2867 GCA_964495165.1 uncultured Muribaculaceae bacterium
CATATTATAAAATTTTGTGATGCCGCCGATTCGATCTCAGACATATCTACATGGGTTATCTTGCGGCCTTTGCGGTCTTGTATTCCTTCTGTTACTAATTTTACAAAATCAATTGTTTCTGTCATTTATTAATATTCTATGAAATGTTATGCAAAAATACGGAAAAATCCCGTATGATTCTGTTCCGTTAACTTAGAAACAGGTTTAATTTCTTTATTTAAGAGTTAAAAGCGGATTCTTGTATTGTTAAAACAAATAGAGTGCCAAAAAAGATTTATTCATACCTGATTGTTTTAGCAGGGGAAATAGTGGAAACTAAATGCGACGGTAATACCAATATTAATGCCGATATAATAATTACCCCGACATTGAGTGCCACGATATGCCACCAATTGATTTCAACGGGGACATAGTTCAGATAATAGGCTTCGGGATCCAATGGCAAAACATGGAATTTTGATTGTATGAAAATCAGTGACAGCGCGATAATATTTCCAAATAGCATTCCTTTCAATACCAGGCGTTCGGTGAGCATTATGAATATACGTCGTATCTGCGCGTTTGATGCGCCAAGAGACTTTAATACGCCAATCATATTGATGCGTTCGAGTATAATTATAAACATGCTTGAAACTAAAGTAAAGCCTGATACAAACGCCATGAGAATAAGTATTACTACTACATTTGTGTCAAGGAGATCCAACCAATTGAAATATAGTGCACCTGTATGATATACATTATCGATTTGATACATTTGTGACAGTCCTTGGCGATAACATGCTTCCGCAATGTTTTCTTGCAGAGCAATGCAATTGTCCATTATTTTGTCAGGGTTTAAACCTCTAATCTCTATACTGCTGCCCATATCCGACTGCAAACGGCTGATTTTTTGCAGTGCCTCTATCGGGGCAAAGGCTGTAATACGGTCATATTCCCCGAAATGAGATTCATAAATGCCGGCAATTTCAAATCGACGGGTGCGTATGTTATTGTCGTTAAAGAAATAGGCATATATACGGTCGCCAACATTGAGTCCAAGCGAAGCCGACATTATACGTGAGATTATAATGCTGTTTTTGTTCTCGTCACAACTATAATCGGGAATCTTGCCTTCTGCCAAATTGTCAGATACAAATTTCCAATTATAGCCATTGTCCATACCCTTTAAGATAACTCCCATAAAATCGGAGTCGGTTTTCAGTATTCCGGGCTGTTTTATAGACAATGATATTTCAGCATTTTGAGGCAGTGTTGATGAAATTATATCGCGCAATGTGTCATTATACACTATAAACCGGTTGTCGCTGTTGCTATAAACCGATGCCGGCATAATGTTTATCTGAGCGTCAAATCCCATTACTTTATCGCGTATCTCATGCTTGAATCCCAATACGACAACAATGGCAATCATCATTATGACAATTGCCAATGCGATACCGGCAACAGCGATAGTGGCACTTGGCGATCTCTTGCCTGTGCTCTTTCCGCTTTTAAGCCTTAAACGTCGAGCAATGAATAATTCAAATTTCATATAGTACGCCCGGGGTATGCTTTTAATGCTTCGCCGAGAACTTTCAGAGCTTTAGCCAAATCCTCTTTTTTTAGTACGTAGGCCATGCGCACTTCGTTGCGACCGACTCCGGGAGTTGTATAGAAGCCCGATGCGGGAGCCATAAACACGGTTTGACCCTCATACTCAAAATCACGAAGACACCATTCGCAGAATCTGTCGGCATCATCTACCGGCAGACTTACCACCGTGTAAAATGCCCCCATTGGGATAGGCGAATAACACCCCGGGATTTTATTTAATCCGTCGATGAGAAATTTACGCCGTTCGACATACTCATTATATGTCATGAGCATATATTCTGACGATGCATCGATAGATGCTTCGGCAACTATTTGCCCCAGCAATGGCGGACTGAGCCGTGCTTGGCAAAATTTCATCACATTCTTTTTCAGTTCTTTGTGCTTTGTGATGATAGCGCCAATACGTATTCCACATTCGCTATAACGCTTAGATACAGAGTCGATAAGCACAACTTGTTCTTCTATCCCCGGTAAATGAAATGCTGAGATATATGGTGCCCCTGTGTAGCAAAATTCGCGGTAAACCTCATCTGAGAATAAAAACAAGTCATATTTTTTGACTATGTCTCGTATTTGGTTCATCTCCTTTTGCGTGTATAGGTAACCTGTCGGATTGTTTGGATTACAGATAAGGATTCCCTTGGTTTTGGGAGTGATAAGTTCCTCGAATTTTTCAACCGGAGGCAATGCAAATCCTTCATCGATACTTGAGGGGACTGTCACAATCTTTGCTCCGGCTGAAATTGCAAAAGCCATATAGTTGGCATATGCAGGTTCGGGTACAATAATCTCATCGCCCGGATCAAGACACGCCATGAATGCAAACAATACAGCCTCAGACCCTCCTGTAGTTACAATTATGTCCTCTATATCAACATTTATATTGAATCGTTTGTAATAAGATGCAAGTTTCTGACGCAAAGTAAGCAAACCTTCCGACGGACTATATTCAAGGACTTTGCGGTCAATTGTCTTTAAAATATCAAGACCTTCTTGCGGAGTGGGCAGATCAGGCTGTCCGATATTCAAATGATACACTTTTGTGCCACGGGCTTTAGCAGCATTAGACAATGGCACAAGTTTACGTATCGGAGATTCCGGCATAATCTTGCCGCGTTCAGATATATTAGGCATAATTTAATTCTTTATCATCTAATTATCCCGCAAAGATACGAATTTAAATGCAAACACACTGAAAAATCCTATAAGTTAAATTGTAAATTATTGGTGTCCGATAAAACTTTCAAGCACTATTCTACTTTTTATTTTATCGG
>CAZBUT010000260.1:0-2855 GCA_964495165.1 uncultured Muribaculaceae bacterium
GCTCTTCGCGAGCTTTGATATCAAATTTAATTTCTTTAGCCATGATTCAAAAGTTTAAAAATTATTCATTAATAATTGCCAAGATGTCACTTTGGCGCATGATGAGATATTTGTTGCCTTCAAACTCGATTTCGGTGCCGGCATATTTGCCATACAACACAACATCGCCTTCTTTAACAACCATTTCTTCATCTTTTGTGCCACAACCTGCAGCAAGTACAGTACCTTTGAGAGGTTTTTCCTTTGCTGAATCAGGGATAATGATACCTGCAACTGTCACTTCTTCGGCGGGAGTGGGATTAATCAACACTCGATCTGCCAATGGTTTAATATTCATAACTGAGTTTATTAATGTATTTTGTTATTGTTTTATTTAATCGTTCTACAATCATAATAGCATATTCCGTGCCAAACATTACGCAACCGTGACATATTGGCAGAAAAACGATTTTATCCCACGCCAAGAATCGGCATAAGACACAAAAAAGGACATTCCGCGAGAAATGTCCTTTTTTGTGTGTAGCGAATCCGGGAATCGAACCCGGGTTTCCACCGTGAGAGGGTGGCGTGCTAGGCCACTACACTAAATCGCCATGCTTGTCACTTTTGACGATGCAAAGTTATATCTATTTTTTTAAATACACACGTTTTTCCACTAAAAAAATCAATCCAATATTATTTTCCCAAAAAATTCCTGTCGGTGAAAATCGGGCTTTTCTGTATCTATCGGATTCCAACTCATATAATGAGGTAACGAAGTAGCAGAAGCACATTTGTAGAAATTGCCTGTCATCTCTACCGGTGCACCGTTATAAGCCACACCTAACATATCAAGGGGTATTGCTACAGTCAGATTCCACGTGAACAATCCTTCGACTTCGTTAAAAGGGCGAGTGCCACATGAGGCGTAACGTTTTACACGGGCAAGTTCGTCGGCAGTCAACCGTGTGGGATTTTTACGTTCGGTGCGATGTGATGCATTTATTGTACCAATACAATTAAACTCAAAATTCCAATAATGGTTGTCACACTTTGGAGCGACAAAAAATTCTACGCAAGAGTCCTCACTTACGGGAGAGTTATTCTGATA
Source organism: uncultured Muribaculaceae bacterium (assembly GCA_964495165.1). Taxonomy (GTDB): domain Bacteria; phylum Bacteroidota; class Bacteroidia; order Bacteroidales; family Muribaculaceae; genus RGIG4079. The sequence goes on from CAZBUT010000260.1 coordinate 1,091, forward strand.
GTTGACGGCACGCAGATAATTGCAACGCACAAAAAAGTCGATATACAGGTATTTTCCCGAATGAGCTACAGCAATTACCGACAAGGGCTGATATGGGAATTTATCTCTCCAATTAACCGATTGTATTGATTCTCTTACTCCTTTTTCTTCGAGAATATTTGCAGTCTCTTCGAGTGAAACATTGTCTAAATCGGCAATGTAGGGTATGTGCAATATTTTAGGATTATCCATTGAGTGAAAGCATATAGTCGTTAATTCCTAATATGAGTCCGATTACAGCCATAGCCATGAGCAGCGTGGCAATAACGCGGTTTATTATCTTCATTGAGCGTATATTGAAGTGCGACCGCACTTTATTGACAAAATATGTAATTGTAAACCACCACAAAAACGCGCCCGCAAAAATAGATATGTATCCTGTTATATAATGGTAATACTTAAACTCAGGAAGCATGAAATTGAAACGGGCAAAAAGTCCGATGATAAAAAACAATATCAAGGGATTGGACAACGTGAGGAAAAAGCCACTCACAGTATCACTCCAAAATGTATTTCCTTGCTGGGTAGGGGTTTTCAGTGTACGCGATGGATTTTTCTGAAACAGATACAATCCAAATGCTATGATCACAAGACTGCCTATAATCTTCAATAATATCTGGTGGGTTTCAATAAAGTCAGTGACAAATGACAGCCCCAAACCGGTAAGCAGACAATAAAATATATCAGACAAAGCCGCCCCCACTCCCGTGAAGAAAGCCGGCCATTGCCCTTTATTCAAAGTGCGTTGAATCACAAGCATACCAATCGGTCCCATCGGAGCGGAAATGAGTATGCCTATAGCCAATCCACGTATAATTATGTACAGGAAATCTTCCATTAATATACAAAGATACGCAATGAATCGATTTAGTGCAAATAAAAATTTTGTTGCCGCCAAAACATACACGTGTAAAACGCGCTTAAAAACGACTACCAAAAGTAAAGGTTGCGACTGAAACCGCAACCTTTACCGTTATCTAATTATCTACGTTAGCAAATATGCATCTGTTCTTAATAGGCGAACATAGGATAGTCAGACATTGTCTTATTAACCGTCTCTCGTACAGAGGCAATAACCTTTGCATCTTCAGGATTAGAAAGTACAGTATCTATCATTTCAACAATCTCTCCCATCAAATCTTCTTTAGCACCACGTGTAGTAATGGCAGGAGTACCGAGACGTATTCCGGAAGTGAGGAATGGTGAACGGCTATCAAATGGCACCATGTTTTTGTTGGCGGTAATGTCGGCTTCAACAAGAACCTTTTCAGCAACTTTACCAGTAAGTTCGGGGAACTTAGTGCGCAAGTCAACAAGCATACAATGGTTGTCAGTTCCACCTGATATAATCTTATATCCTTTATCAACGAGAGCTTGAGCCATAACAGCCGCATTTTTCTTAACCTGCGCCTGATATTCTTTATATGAAGGTTGCAATGCTTCGCCAAACGCTACAGCTTTTGCGGCTACAACGTGTTCAAGCGGACCGCCTTGCACTCCGGGGAATACGGCTGAATCCAACAGCGATGACATCATGCGGGTAACGCCTTTGGGGGTCTTTTTGCCCCAAGGATTTTCAAAATCTTCACCAAGCAGAATAATACCGCCACGAGGACCGCGCAAAGTTTTGTGAGTAGTAGAAGTCACAATATGGGCATACTTAACCGGATTATCAAGCAATCCGGCAGCAATAAGACCTGCAGGGTGAGCCATATCTACCATGAAT
>CAZBUT010000261.1:0-2839 GCA_964495165.1 uncultured Muribaculaceae bacterium
GTTGGCGTTTGTTGTAGTCGTGCTGTTTCGCAAGGCTTTGGTGCGACGCACAAAGACATTGTTGGTTTTTGATACAATCGGTCTTGCGCTATTTGTCGTTATCGGAATACAAAAGTCACTGGCCGTGGGTTATCCGATGTGGGTTGCGATAGTAATGGGTATGATTACCGGAGCTTTTGGAGGTGTGGTGAGAGATATTCTCATCAACGAGGAACCACTGTTTTTTCGTAAAGACGTATATGCCACGGCATGTATAGCCGGAGGTATAGTATATTGGATTATAATGCTTTGTGGCGGATCAGATATTTTGCAGCAATCTTGTTGCGCGGCAACCGTGATATTGTTGAGATTTTTTGCGGTGAGATATGATTGGGCCTTACCACAGATGAAAAACGATAACGATTAACCATGAATAAAACAATTGTACAATTTGTGAAATATGGCATGGTGGGCGTGATGAATACGCTTGTCACGCTTTTTGTGATATTTCTATGTAAGTCATTATTGGAGATACATCCGGTTGCGTCAAATGCTATAGGGTATGTAGCCGGATTGGTTAATTCGTTTCTTTGGAACAAAACATGGGTGTTCCGTTCTCATAAAGGATATACGCGCGAGGCGATAAAGTTTATTGCCGGATTTGGTTTATGCTATTGCCTTCAATTGTTGGTTGTGATGATGCTGACATATCATACACCTATGGGAGGAATGCAATGGGATATCCGCTTTATGGTCATAAGCGGATATGGCGTAGCGACCTTATTAGGAATGGTCGCCTACACCATAGCCAACTTTTTATATAACCGTTGTGTCACATTCAAAGCCGATTAATCGGCGGGACACAGATTTAAGGCTCGTCGTCTTTTATTGATATTGGAGACAATGAGTTTTGTGCCACATAATCGGCAAATGCCTGCTTGTAGCTCTCGCTGACCGGAATATATTGATTGCCGAAAACGATTCTGTTGCGCTCAACGACTTTGATTTTTGTCGTGTTGATGATGTAAGAGCGGTGAATGCGCAAGAACTTAGACATGGGAAGATAACGCTCAAGCAACTTCATGCTCATTAATGTCATGATGCTTTTTTGCTCTTTGTCAAGGCATATTTTAACATAGTCTTTCAGCCCTTCAATATAGACAATGTCATTGATAGGTATCTGAATGAGTTTATATTCGCTCTTGACGATGATAAACTCGCGTCTGTCGGCAATAGAGTTTGCTTGTCGGTTGAGTTCGACCCATTGCAGCGCTTTGTTTGCAGCTCTTATAAATTCCTCATAGCTGATAGGCTTTAGCAGATAATCAAGAGCGTTTACTTTAAATCCTTGAATTGCGTATGAGTCATAGGCTGTAGTGAAAATCACACGGCAGGTGGGAGGTACAATTTTGGCAAATTCCACTCCGTTTAATTGAGGCATCTGTATGTCAAGAAATACGACATCGATATTCTCGTCAAGAATAGTTTTAATTGAATCTTGGGCTGATGAATAAACTCCAACAAGTTCCATAAATGGAGTTTTCTCTACGTATGACGCTATTAGCTGACCGGCTAATGGCTCATCGTCAATGACACAACATCTGATCGTTATCATTTCTAATGTGAGTTAAGGTTATTATTTAATTTTATTTTTAGTTCAACAGTGAATGTATTGTTGATGGTATGAGTCTCAAGAGAAGCGTTGTCTCCGTATAAAAGGTTTATACGTTGGTTTAAATTGGACAAACCTATACCGTCGCTTTTGCTTTTGGCTGATGAGCTGAAATAGTTGAATGTGCGACATGTGACAATGCCGTTGTCGGCTGTTATCGATATCTCGATTATGTGCGACGGATTACCGGTATTGCCATGTTTGAATACATTTTCGACGATTGTGACAAATAATAGAGGCGCAATCTGCATTTCTCCACAATTCCCTTCATCTAAATTTACTTTCATGTTTACATTTTTGCCTAAGCGCAATTTCATCAGTTCGATGTAGTTATTGATGAATTTAATCTCTTGTGTCAAAGATACTTTATCGGGACTTTCATAAAGGATATACCGCATCATGTGGCTAAATTCATGCGTAGCCCGTTTTGCCGAATCGGGGCAAATGTCTATTAACGCATAAATAGAGTTGAGCGTGTTAATAAGAAAATGAGGATTGATTTGGCTTCTCAGGTTTTTCAGTTCCTCTTCTCTTTGCGCTGCAATCGACATTTGCTTGTTGCGCTCAGAGTTAACCCATTTATTGTTGAATTTTATTGCAAGACTCAGTGTAATAGTCAATATAAGCATTACAGCATCTCTCATGAATCGGGTGATTGTCTGAGTTGTGTGTTGAAGCTCTCCGACTTGAAATTCACGAGGTTCATGATTCCAATGCTGAGACGGCGCATCATGCAAATGTGGCGGATAGGGAACTTCTTCATGTACCGGCAACGAGGAGGCGGCTAATTCCCATGTTGCATAAATAACAGCCATTGCGCCTATAAATAGCACTATGTTGTACATTATATATTTTGAAGTACCATGTGGCTTGTTAAAACATTTGTCAAAAATAAGGAAGTAGTTCAGGTAAAAAGCGATGATATATATTATGGTTTTGGCATAAACGCCTAATGGTATCGCATTATGACGAGTGTCCCCGTAATTCATTATAATTTCGGGTAGAATAAACATGATGAAAATGCACGATACATGCATGCCAAATTTCATCGCTTTTTGTTTTTTTGTGTTTTTTGGCGTAATTTGCTGGCTATACATCTGGAAACTAATGTGATATAATGGTTAATGCAAATATAAACAACAGAGAAACGCAATAAAAATGATTTAGATGTAATATGTGTACGTCGGT
>CAZBUT010000262.1:0-2826 GCA_964495165.1 uncultured Muribaculaceae bacterium
CACTTGATTGAAAAACAAAACCGTATTCCTTGGCGTGTGAAACGATTTTCTTAAATACATCTTCTTGTTGAGCCATAATTGGATTAAATTTATTATTACTGATTGTAAACGGGTTGCATCTCTGGCTGAGATGTGCCGTTTAAGTCGCAAATTTACGCAAAATAATTGATATAGCATCAAAAATAAGGGAATGACCATATTTATTGACATATCTTCACTATATGACTCTTTATCAAAGCCGTCCGAAATCAAATTAGAAGTTGTTTAAATTTTATTTCGGCTTATTTAAGAGCTGTTCTGGAATGGATTTCAGATAAATTGTGCAGTGAATAGCGAGCTATTTACATATGAAGCCGTAAAATATTCAATAAAATTTTAAGCAGCTTCTTATAATTTTAAATTTGAAATGTTAATTCTATGGTAAAATATATGGCCTGATAAACCTTTGGCAACCCGATTGCGTTTTGGATTTAGAAATAGCCAACCCCCAAACAGATATAGATAAAAAAGTCACTTAAAATCATGTTGTAAAATAAATGTATTATGAACTGGATCGTTGAAACATTTCGGGAATATCCCTCTTTGGCGATTTTCCTGACTATCGGAATAGGATTCTGGATAGGTAAATTAAAGTACAAAAATTTTTCACTGGGCACCGTGACATCGGTTCTGTTGGTAGGTGTGCTTGTAGGGCAGATGCACATACCCATATCAGGACCTCTGAAATCGGTATTTTTCCTGCTTTTTCTTTTTGCGATCGGATATAGTGTAGGTCCTCAATTTTTCCGTTCGCTGAAAGGCTCCGGACTGAAGCAAGTTGGATTTGCGTGTGCTTTATGTATAGTGTGTCTCCTCGTTACATGGGGAATAGCTTCTGCTTTTGGATATTCACCGGGAGAAGCAGCCGGATTGCTATCGGGAGCGCAAACTATCTCGGCGGTAATAGGGGTAGGCGGAGACACTATACAGACTCTTGACGCATCTGCCGCCGACAAAAAGGCATGGATTGATATGATTCCTGTGTGCTATGCAGTTACCTACATTTTCGGCACAATAGGTTCGGCCTATATCCTTGGCAACATAGGTCCGAAATTACTGGGTGGATTGGAAAAAGTAAAACAACAGACAGCTCAATTGGAGCAACAACTCAACCATAGCAGTCTTTCAAGCGACCCCGAGTTTATAGACGCAAGCCGTCCGGTGGTATTCAGAGCCTACCAAGCATCTTCCTCTTACTTTGATAAAGAGCACACCATAAAAGAAATTGAGCAATATATATCATCTCTAAATCGTCGCGCCTTTGTTGAACGAGTGCGTTCCAATGGAAAAGTCATTGAAGCAACCCCCGATACTGCAATAAAAAAGGGAGATGAGATTGTACTTAGCGGTCGTCGGGAATATGTGATACAAGACGAGAGTTGGATCGGACCGGAAGTAGCCGACAATGAATTGTTGTCATTCCCGGTAGAAGAATTACCGGTCACTATTACGAAAAAAACAGTCGATGGCATTAGCGTGGATAAGCTCAGATCCAAACCGTTTATGTACGGAATCATCATAAAAAGCATCAAACGTGGCGGTATCGACATACCCGTCCTCGCTCAAACAGAATTGTGTGCAGGTGATACCATTACGATAAACGGTCTCAGTCAAGAAGTAAACTCAGTAGCGCCACAACTCGGTTATGTTGACCGCCCCACAAACAAAACCGATCTTGTCTTCGTAGGATTGGGAATTGTAATAGGTGGAATTATCGGAGCTTTGACATTGCATTTGGGAGGCGTGCCTATAAGCCTGAGTACAAGCGGAGGCGCACTCATTGCAGGTCTTGTATTTGGTTGGCTACGCTCCAAACACCCTACATTTGGACGCATACCCGAACCATCGCTGTGGATTCTCAACAATTTAGGATTAAACATGTTTATCGCGGTAATTGGCATTTCGGCAGGACCGACATTCATCAGTGGCATAAAAGAGGTAGGTTTCATGCTTTTCATTGCCGGTATACTTGCTACTTCAATTCCGTTACTGATAGGAATATGGATGGGTGCCAAAATTTTTAAATTCCACCCGGCAATAAATCTTGGGTGCTGTGCCGGCGGACGAACAACCACTGCCGCACTCGGAGCAATACAAGATTCGTTGCAAAGTTCAATCCCGGCTATGGGTTACACTGTTACTTATGCTGTGGGAAACACACTTCTTATATTATGGGGCGTAGCCATTGTTTTAATGATGGCATAGACCGAAACTTTAATCGCAAAACTTTATAAAACATATCAATATGGACAAACAACAAAAAACTGACAGCATCGTATGTCGTGACTACGAAAAACAATTGGAGACCATGAGCCCCTTTGAGATAAAAAACAGGCTCATAGATATGGCACAGGAAGACGCACGTAAATCGACAGCAACATTTTTAAACGCCGGAAGAGGAAACCCCAACTGGATTGCTACAACCCCGCGCGAAGCGTTTTTTCTGCTCGGGCAATGGGCATTGGAAGAATGCCGGCGAGTTAAAGATCCCGGCGACGGCATTGCCGGCATACCATCGTTAAGAGGCTCGGCTCTAAGGTTAAAATCTTTTCTATCTAAGCATGAAGATAGCGCAGGGGCTTGTCTGCTCAAAAGCACATTCACATATCTCATCAATATAAAAAAAGCCGATCCTGACGCTGTTGCTCATGAATGGGCCGACGCTGTAATAGGAGACCAATACCCTACTCCCGACCGCATTCTGCATCATACAGAAATACTCGTACGCGACTACCTTGCACAAGAAATGGGAGGCAATATCAACAGCACCGAAGTATTTGACCTCTT
>CAZBUT010000263.1:0-2824 GCA_964495165.1 uncultured Muribaculaceae bacterium
CATCGGATATGTCTATTCTGTAGCACCCGATGCAACCCAATCGATAATAATGGCGGGACATGCCGGCAACAGCGCGTTTTGGATTAATGATGTTACCGGAAAGTGGGCTACTACTACCTATTACAAAGACGTGCCGGCAACGATACAAACGCGCAACTATCGCTTGCCGTTGTCTCGTCGACTCGATACACTGTCGTGGACACCGTCGTTGCCACTGGTTAAATATCCCGATTTGCCTGAATATAAGCGGCTATATCCGTTTATGCATCTGTTTTTGGAAAAAAACAAAGACAGGTATAAAGCCTATAAATTGTCGGCTCCGGTAAATACCGAAGTGACAACTGTTGCATCCGAGTATATCAAGAGCATGTCGCTTGGCAGTCGCGAGGTGATGGATATGCTCAACATCGCATATACCGTAGCTCCATACCCTTATACAAAAGACACCGACAACCGTACTGAGTTGATGGACAGCTATATAAAACTTGATGCAGAGCTTGCCCGCCTGTTTCAAGCGATCGACCGTACAGCCGGAATGAACAATACTTTGGTGTTTCTTGCCGGAACACCTGCTTCAGTCACAGGTCGTAGGGACGATGAGCAGTGGAATATACCGTCGGGCGAGTTCTCGCCACGCAAGGCTATATCTTTGCTCAATATGTATCTCATGGCTGTTCATGGCAATGGGGAGTGGGTAAACGGGTATCATAATAACCAATTTTATTTAAATCATAAACTCATAAAAGAGCGTTCGGCCGATGTCAAAACCTTGCGAACCGATGCAGCGGAATTTCTTATGCGCATGAGCGGAGTAAGCAAGGCTGTCACGTTAGATGATATTATATCGGGCAATGCCGATGACAGCAAGGCTTTACGCGACAATACACATATAAACCATGCTGGTGACGTGTATATAACGGTCAACCCCGGTTGGGAAACGGTTGAAGAACAAGACGGTAAGGAAATACGCACGCTGTCGCGGCATGTGTCGACTTCTTCGCCTGTGTATATATTAACCCCGCTTGTGAAAGCGCAAACGATTGAAACCGAGGTCGATGCGTGTGTAATATCGCCTACGGTGGCGCGTCTTCTGCGCATACGTTCCCCAAATGCGGCATCGCGCAATCCTATGCGCTTGTAGCACTTTATTGGCTTAGATGCACTTATATTTCAACGTTTTAAACTATCTTTGCAGTCGCTAAGCTTTGTGCTCGGCAATTATTCCATTATTTTACACAAAAATTAATAATAAAATTACATATAATGTCATTTACATCATTACTCAACAAACTCTTTGGCAACAAGTCGCAACGCGACCTCAGAGAGATAAGACCGATTGTTGATAAAATAGTGGCTCTCGGTGCGGTGATGAAGGAGCTTTCAAATGATGAACTCCGTGCAAAAATCGCTGAGGTGCGTCAGGCTCTTGCTGACAGCACAGCCGAAGACCAAAACAAAATCAATGAGTTAAAAGCTCAGATTGAAGAATTGCCTTTTGACCAACGCCAACCGCTATGGGACGATATAGACAAGCGTGAAAAGCACATTCTTGAAACGCTTGACAATGAACTTGACCGTCATTTGCCGGTGGTATATGCCGCTTTGCGCGAAACCGCAGCGCGTTTTGCTACCAGCGAGACCGTTGAGGTGACAGCCAACCAAATGGACCGTGACCTTGCCGCTCAAGGACGCGATTTTGTGACAATTGACGGCGATAAAGCTATTTATACCAACCATTGGATTGCCGGCGGAAACGAAATCAAGTGGGATATGGTTCATTATGAGGTACAGCTCATTGGCGGTATCGTACTTCATCAAGGTAAAATCGCCGAAATGGCAACCGGTGAAGGTAAGACGCTTGTGGCAACATTGCCGGTGTTCTTGCGCTCGTTGACCGGTCGTGGCGTGCATGTTGTTACGGTCAACGACTACCTCTCTAAGCGTGACTCGGAATGGATGGGTCCATTATACATGTTCCACGGTTCTACCGTGGATTGTATTGACAAGCATCAGCCTAACACTCCACAGCGTCGTGCAGCTTACAACTGCGATATCACTTTTGGTACAAACAATGAATTTGGCTTTGACTACCTTCGCGACAATATGGCTATGTCTCCACTCGACATGGTACAACGTAAACACTATTATGCAATTGTCGATGAGGTTGACTCTGTGTTAATCGACGATGCACGTACCCCGCTCATCATTTCAGGTCCGGTACCTAAAGGTGATGACCAATTGTTTATGGAATACCGTAGCAATGTTGAGCGTGTGGTTCAGGCTCAACGTCGCCTTGTGACACAGATATTGAGCGATGCAAAAGTGAAAATCGCTTCAGACGATAAAGAAACCCGCAAAGAGGGTGCATTGCTTTTGTTCCGTGCATTTAAAGGCCTTCCCAAAAACGGCGCGCTCATTAAATATTTGAGCCAGGAAGGAATCAAGCCGTTGCTACTTGAAACTGAAGCCTATTATTTGCAAGACAATGGTCGAGAAATGCCGAAGGCTACCGACCCGTTGTATTTCGTAATCGATGAGAAAAACCGCAGCGTGGAACTCACCGATAAGGGTATCGACGAACTTACAGGAAAGAGCAATGACCCGCAATTTTTTGTGCTTCCCGATATAGCGGCTCAATTGTCGGAGGTTGAAATAATCACCGATACGGCAGAACGTCAGCAGAAAAAAGACGAGTTGATGCAAAACTATGCTGTGAAAGCCGAGCGTGTACACACTGTGACTCAGTTGCTGAAAGCCTACACTCTTTTCGAAAAAGATGTGGAATATGTTATCGATGACAACAAAATCAAGATTGTTGACGAGC
>CAZBUT010000264.1:0-2821 GCA_964495165.1 uncultured Muribaculaceae bacterium
CATGCTACAAAAGAAGAAGCTCTTGAAGAAGTTATAAAGATGATAAATGTCTATGCCGATTTTGCCGAGAACTATATGGCAGTACCGGTGATAAAAGGCGTAAAATCGGCAAATGAACGTTTTGCCGGAGCATTAGACACTTATACAATTGAAGCGATGATGCAAGACGGCAAGGCGTTGCAGTCGGGAACATCGCACTTCCTTGGACAGAACTTTGCAAAGGCTTTTGATGTGAAATTCATCAATAAAGAAAATCAGTTGGAATATGTGTGGGCAACATCATGGGGAGTGTCAACCCGATTAATGGGCGCTCTCATTATGACACACTCAGATGACAATGGTCTTGTACTTCCTCCGCACCTCGCCCCAATACAGGTAGTTATCGTGCCGATTTATAAAAATGATGAGCAGGCGGCAGAGATAAATAAGGTAGTTGAGCCTATTGTTGCTGAACTTAAAGCTATGGGCATCAGCGTAAAATATGATAATGCCGACAACAAGCGTCCCGGATTTAAATTTGCGGAATATGAACTGAAGGGAGTGCCTGTGCGTTTGGCAATAGGTGCACGAGATATAGAAAACGGTACGATTGAAGTGATGCGCCGTGACACTCTCGAAAAGAGCGTTGCTCAGCTTGAGGGCATTGCCGGTCATGTAAAAGATCTGCTTGAAGAAATTCAGGCAAATATATTCCAAAAAGCGTTGAAGCATCGTGAATCAATGACAAGAACTGTCGAGACATACGATGAATTTAAAGAAGAGATCGAAAAAGGCGGATTTATCTTGGCTCATTGGGACGGCACCATAGAAACCGAAGAAAAGATCAAAGAAGAAACCAAAGCTACCATACGTTGTATTCCTTTAGAAGGTGATAAAACACCGGGCAAATGTATGGTGACAGGTAAGCCATCGGCACAGCGAGTCCTTTTTGCCAGAAGCTACTAAAAATTTACCAAATATATTGCACGTTGTCAGAAATGAAACCTCCAGTATTAGCGATTGTAGTTCCGTGCTATAATGAAGAGGCGGCATTGCCAATAACGGCTGCGCGACTGCTTGATTTGTTGGATCAAATGGTTGCGGCAGAGTTGGTTTCATCTGACAGTTACGTGTTATGTTGCAACGACGGGAGCAAGGATCTTACATGGCAAGTGATTACGCAACTCCATGCCAAGGATAATCGCATCAAAGGCATTTCGCTGACCCATAACCGCGGGCATCAATATGCGCTTTTGGCGGGATTGATGACAGCTATGGATAATTGCGATGCTGCAATATCTATAGATGCCGACTTGCAAGATGACCCGAAGGCAATGATAGAAATGGTGAAACAATTCCGAGAAGGAAAAGAAATCGTCTACGGGGTGAGAAGCAGCCGGGCGACCGACACGTGGTTTAAACGAACTACGGCTCATGGATTTTACTCATTTCAGAAGTCAATGGGGCTTGAGACCGTCTATGACCATGCCGATTACCGATTAATGAGCAATAGGGCTTTGAGGTTATTGAGCGAATTTGGCGAATCTAATTTGTTTTTACGTGGCATTATTCCTCAGATAGGACTTGATACTGCAGTTGTGACATATGAGCGACATGAACGTGTTGCCGGTGAATCAAAATATCCGCTGAAAAAAATGCTGAGTTTCTCGATAGATGGAATAACATCATTTTCGGCGCGTCCGATGAGGTGGATATTCATGACCGGGCTTACGTTGTTGCTCATTGATATTATAGTCGCACTTTATGTATTGATTTCTTATTTTGATCATGCCACATTGTCGGGTTGGCCATCGATTATGCTTTCGATATGGTTTCTTGGCAGTCTTATATTGATGGCTATTGGCATTGTGGGCGAATATATCGGCAAAATATTTGTTGAAGTGAAGCGACGTCCACGCTATTTTATTCAAGACACTTTACTTGACTAAGGCTCGCATGTGAATATTAACACACTGAAGCTATGAATAAGCCTGAATCTCCAATAGATATTTTTAGCGCAGATGTGAATTCACATATGCCTCTGCCCTACGCCGATGAAGGTATTCAAGCCGGTTTCCCCTCTCCTGCCCAGGATTATATAAACGAGTCTATAGACCTGAATAATGAGTTGGTAAAACACCCGGCTGCGACATTCTTCGGGCGTGTCTCAGGTGACTCGATGATCGAAGAAGGAATTGAAGAGGGTGATATTTTGGTTATCGACAAATCGTTGGAGCCTATCAACGGAGACTTGGCGGTGTGTTGTGTTGACGGTGAGTTTACACTCAAACGTATCTCTATAGAGAAAAACCGTATAAAACTTATGCCTTCAAACAGTGCCTATCCTCCAATAGTAGTAACAGCCGAAAATCAGTTTGCCATTTGGGGCATTGTCACTTATACAATAAAGAAAAACCGCCGTCGCAGGCGTTGATTCGGCAATGATCGGACTCATTGACTGCAATAATTTTTTTGTATCATGCGAGCGAGTATTTGATCCGTCATTGCTTGACCGTCCCGTTATTGTCTTGAGCAATAATGACGGCTGTGCTGTTGCAATATCCAATGAGGCAAAAGCGTTGGGAATCAAACGAGGTGTCCCCTACTACCAGATAAAATCCATAGTCGAGCGTAATAACATTGCTATTTTGTCGGGTAATTTGCGCTTGTATGGCGATATGTCATCAAGGGTGATGGCAACATTGTCATCGATAGTGCCTGAGATTGAGATATACTCTATTGACGAGGCATTTCTTGATATGAGCGATTGGGAACTTGGACAATTGCCTGAAATAGGCAAGCAGATAGTCGAGCGTGTCCGTCGCGATACAGGGATTCCAAC
>CAZBUT010000265.1:0-2811 GCA_964495165.1 uncultured Muribaculaceae bacterium
AAGTGCAATCATGTAGAAACCATCAGAAGCGATATCGTGAGTTGCAGAACAGAATGCAGTGATAAAATAGAAGAATAGACATAACATAAATGCACTTACTGGAAGTCCATTTGCTATTTCTTTAGCATCGGGCAATGGAAGTGTAAATGCAATTGCTGCAAGACCTACTGCCACACATATTTGCATTGTTACTGTCCACCAACGTTTTGTACGAATGATATCAACGATTGGGCCCCAGAATGGTTTAATAACCCAAGGCAGGTATAACCAACCGGTGTAAAGAGTGGCGTCGGTTTCCGACATACCAAGTTGCGTAAAGAGCACCATTGTCACCATATTGATGAAAATGAACGGAATACCCTGTGCAAAGTAAAGCGTGGGAATCCATGCCCATGGATTACGTTTAGTTGCTTTATCCATTATTTAAATATTTAATTTGTTTCTAAGGGAATTTCTATAAATTCCACAGATTAATAAATTCTTTAACTCTCGGGAACGTTCCCTTAATATAAATTCTTTATTTGAGCATCGATGAAGTAGTGCAACAGAATTTGCTCATAGCTATATCCTTTTGCCCCCATAACGGCTGCTCCGATTTGGCAAAGACCTACACCATGCCCCCAACCGGCTCCTTTGAGTGTAAATGAAGACGGAAGTCCGTTAGCGTCATTTTCGCCTTTCTCAACAACAAAGGCCGAGCTGTAGAGATGAGAAGGTGAAAGTGTGCGGCGTATTTCAAGTTCCTTGCCGATAATCAATGTTTGCTTTGTACCTACAATCTTTAATTTGTAAAGACGACCAGATGTACCGCGGGCAATGGGTACAAGATCAACAATGTTGCCATAATCCATACCCGAACGTTCTTTTACCAATTTGGTAATTTCGTCTTGAGTATAAGTGACTGTCCAACGATAGAAATCGGTTGTTTCCTGGTCATAATTGTTCAGCACCTGCGAAAGTATTTCGGCATCGGCAGTGTTACAATGAGCTTCGGGACGAGATAGAATCCACTCTTGTGCATTCTTTTCAACTGTGAGATTTGGAAAATCGAGTTCGTTCACACCATCCCGCCGTGCAACAAGATAATTGTAATGCACCGGCTCCCAGCAATTTTCAAATTCTTCATAAACGCCACCACAGCATTTAGAGAAACGAGCATCGCAAAGGTTTTCACCGTCCATCAACACTTGTCCGCGGGTCGCTTCAATTGCTTTTGCTACCTGAGGGGTTGAAGCGCGAGTGATACCTTGGTAACGCTGACAATGGTCATCGGCACACACGTCAAAGTTGACATGATCTTCACGGTCATACCATTTGATCATCTCTCCTTCTATGTTTTCGGCGGCAACATACTTTTCGCCCGACGACTCTATGCGTTTATTTTTGTCGATTTGAGCCAAAAGCCAGCTGCGTGATATAACAGCATGAGCCTTGAGCAATTCCAAAGAAGCCTTGGCACTCATTTCCGACGAAATCACACTCAACAAGTAGTCTTCTACACCGAGAATATTTACAGGAGTGATTTTGCCATGTTCGACAATGAGCCGCAACGCACCTTTGAAACGTTGAGTTTCTTTGCGTTCCCAATGGAAATTAACTCCGATTGTCACATCTTGAAGTTCAAATGAAGCAGTTACCTCATCGACCGGAACAAATTCCAATTGGTCATAATTCTCGCCATTCCAAATAATAACATTACCATCGGTGGTAGCAACTTGGCTGCCACTGATGGTTTTATTGAGTACATTATATTGACCGTCAAGTGTAAAATGCACTTCGGCGGCACTCATAATGCCTACCTTGATTTTAGGTTCTTCCATGAAAGAATCTTAGTTAATCTTGTTGACAATTTCTTCTACGTCGCTCTTGCTCAAGCAAAGTTCGGCAAAGATAACCTTCACCAACTCTGCATCGAGTTTAACGAAGTCTTTCTCAAGCGGAGTGATGAATACTCCACCCATATCGACCGAAGCCGGACTTAACAGCATCTTGTCATCACCCTCAGTGCCGTAGAACGACGGACGATGTTGCTTGCGGGGTATAACCACAAGACGTACACCGGCAGGTGTTGCATAGCACAACAGATTCATCATAGGCTCTTTCTCTCCCTCGGGAACAGGTATTGCATCGTATAGACGAGCAAAGAGACGTTCACCGGCTTGCGGGTCGGCAGAATCTATAACAAATACATTGAGAGGCAATGAGTCACACAATGCCAACACAGCATCACCGTCGGTAGCCACTGTCTTCAACTCAGCATTTTCAATAGCCTCGCCGATTGTGAGAAAATCGCTGTTGCCGGCTTGGAAATGCATGTGGTCGGGAGCTGAAGCTCCACATTTGGGACCATTGTAGAAAACAGTGTACCCGTCAAGATCATGGGCAAGCGACATCATATCGGCTATGCGACCTTTGATGAGCTGGTCAACATGTCCTTTATCGGGAATAGTCAAGTGACGCGGGAAAATAGGGAACGGGTTGATAAGTATGATATAACCGTTGCCCCACTCTATTCCTCGTTGAACCGACGGACGGTTTTCAGCACAAAGAAAACACTTGCGCTCTTTTAACGATTTTGCATCAACTTTTGCTGAAGATGAAACAATGCGCGCAGGATTAAACTGCACTTTGATTTTCATTCCGTCAACGTCAAGTTCTTTCACTTTAACGCCTTCGAGTGCTTTAAAATTATCGGCGGCAGTTTGCCATTCAGCCAACTGCTCACCGATAAATTTATTTACTATTTCAGTATTTACCACGACCGCAAAAATTATTTGTTTTTATTTAATTCAACACGAGCTTGGAGTTCCC
>CAZBUT010000266.1:0-2806 GCA_964495165.1 uncultured Muribaculaceae bacterium
CGACGGCCAACAATACGACACCCAATCCAAACGCATCGCAGTCGCCGCCCAATAAAAAATAAGGATTTAATATAAATATTATATCGCCGCAGTTATGGATAATGTACTAAAAATCGTTATCTTTTCGGTATATTTTGCTAATATTTAAGCCCGATATAATACAATTTTAAACTAAAATGGCAACTCACATCTCTAATCGCGTTCAGTCGCTGTCTCCATCGCAAACTCTTGCGATGTCGCAAAAAAGCAATGAGCTAAAGGCTCAAGGTGTTGATGTTATAAATCTCTCTGTCGGAGAGCCTGATTTTACAACACCCGAACATATCAAACAAGCCGCAAAACAGGCAATCGACGATAATTTCACGTTCTACACCCCGGTACCCGGTTATCTGTCTTTGCGCAAGGCGATTGCGACAAAACTTAAGAACGAAAACGGATTGGATTACGCACCTGAGCAGATTGTGGTTTCGGGCGGAGCCAAACAATCTCTTTGCAATGTGATTCTAAGTGTAATTAATCCGGGCGATGAAGTTATTATCCCAACTCCGGCTTGGGTGAGCTACGTTGAAATGGTAAAACTTGCCGAGGGCACAAATGTTCTTGTCCCTGCAACAATCGAACAGGATTTCAAAGTGACACCAGAGCAACTTGAAGCCGCCATCACACCTAAAACGCGTATGGTACTTATCTGCTCTCCGTCAAATCCCACAGGCAGCGTTTACACAAAGGAGGAATTAAAGGCAATAGTAGATGTCCTTGCAAAATACCCCGATATACTCGTTCTCGCCGATGAAATTTATGAACACATTAATTTCACAGGAGAATTTACTTCACTTGCATCATTCCCCGAAATTGCCGACCGCACCATCATTGTTAACGGTGTGTCCAAAGCCTATGCCATGACAGGCTGGCGCATCGGTTTTATCGCAGCTCCGCTGTGGGTGGCTAAAGCAACCAACAAACTGCAAAGCCAATATACCTCTGGAGCATCTTCAATTGCACAAAAAGCTGCAGAGGCAGCCTATAACGGTCCGCAAGACTGCGTGGAAGAGATGCGTGTGGCTTTTGAGCGTCGTCGTGATCTTGTCGTGTCGCTTGCAAAGGAAATTCCCGGGATAAAGGTTAATCGTCCTCAAGGAGCATTCTATTTATTCCCCGAGGTATCAAGCTATATTGGTAAGAAATACAACGATAGAGTAATAAACAATTCCGGCGACCTTGCAATGTACCTTCTTGAAGAAGGTCACGTTGCCACAGTAGATGGAGAGGCTTTCTGTCTACCCGGCTATATACGTCTTTCTTATGCCACAAGTGATGAGAATATACGCGAAGCCATGAAACGAATTGCCGATGCGCTTGCCAAACTATCATAAACCAGAAATTTTTTAATCGATGAACTTTATAGAAGAACTAAAATGGCGTGGTATGATCCATACTATCATGCCCGGGACAGAGGAACAATTAAATAAGGAAATGACAACGGCATACTTGGGCATCGACCCGACTGCCGATTCTCTTCATATAGGACACTTGGTTGGCGTCATGATGCTGAAGCATTTCCAGCGCTCAGGCCACAAACCCATTGCATTGGTTGGTGGAGCGACAGGCATGATTGGCGACCCGTCGATGAAAAGTCAAGAGCGTAAACTTCTTGACGAAGAAACATTGCGTCACAATCAAGAAGCAATCAAGAAACAACTCGCAAAGTTTCTTGACTTTGAGAGCGATGCACCCAATGCCGCCGAAATGGTAAACAACTATGATTGGATGAAAAATTTCTCATTCCTGGATTTTATCAGAGACGTGGGCAAACACATCACAGTCAACTACATGATGGCAAAGGACTCGGTGAAAAAACGTTTGTCGGGTGAGTCACAACATGGAATGTCCTTTACGGAATTTTCTTACCAACTTGTACAAGGATATGACTTCTTGACTCTTTACAAAGATAAAAATTGCAAATTACAACTTGGAGGATCAGATCAATGGGGCAATATCACGACAGGTACCGAGTTGATTCGTCGCACAACCGGAGGAGAGGCCTACGCTTTGACCTGTCCGCTAATCACTAAAGCCGACGGCGGAAAATTTGGCAAGACCGAAAGCGGAAATGTTTGGTTAGACCCAAGATATACATCTCCCTATAAATTCTACCAGTTCTGGCTCAACGTTTCCGATGTCGATGCCGAAAAATACATCAAAATATTTACTGCGCTGAGCCGTGAAGAGATTGAAAGTTTGATTGCCGAACAGGAAAAAGATCCCGGATTACGCCCGTTGCAGAAACGCCTTGCAAAAGAAATCACCACAATGGTTCACTCGGCAGAGGAATATGAAGCCGCGGTCGAAGCATCTCAAATATTGTTCAGCAACAAAGCGTCTGAAACGCTCCATAAGATAGATGAAGACACATTGCTTGCCGTATTTGAGGGTGTACCTCAATTTGAAATTTCTCGCGCTGACATAGAGGCAGGAGTCAAATTAGTTGACCTATTTACCGAAAAAGCCACTGTTTTCCCGTCAAAGGGTGAATTGCGCAAGCTTGCACAACAAGGAGGTCTGTCGGTCAACAAAGAAAAAGTGGCAGATGTAAATACAACTTCTTCTGTTGATATGTTGCTCAACGACAAATACATACTTGTGCAAAAAGGCAAGAAAAATTACTTTTTGCTTATCGCAAAATAAAAAAACGCAGAAAAAACTTGCACAGTTTAAATAAACTGCGTACCTTTGCAACGCTTTAGGTCGGAAGACTTGAGCAATGAGGATTGTCTTATGGTGTAATGGTAGCACTGCAGTTTTTGGT
>CAZBUT010000267.1:0-2793 GCA_964495165.1 uncultured Muribaculaceae bacterium
GTTCTTGGATAAAAGAGTTCTCGACAATGATATATCCGTTTGGCAATGCTTTGGCTTTGCCGCTATTGATTTGCTCCAACGAGTATTCATCGATGCGGTATTCGGCTGAGCGGTCGATGAAGATGTCGATGCCCTGACGTGCCAATTCGGCTTTTAGCTCGTTAAGCCCGTTGTCAAGTTCTTCTTGTGTGTTTTCAAATGTGTCTTGTGTGATGTGGGGCGACGCGAAAATGCGTTTGAAACCTAATTTCTGCATACGCTTGATTAAGGCGATAGATGTCTCCATATCGGGAGAGCCGTCATCGACACCCGGAATGAGGTGGCAATGAATGTCGGTAGCGATACACAGCCCTGCGGGTGCTTGTGCGGTTTTCTTCTTGAAGAAATTAAACATGATAAATATATAGCGTATTTATTAGCTGATTTTGTTTTTTCGACTGCAAAATTAGGCAATAACACTGTAAAGAAAAAAAAATTACGGATAAATTTCCGTAATTCAGATAAAAAATACTACATTTGCGATTATTCTCTACAAATTAGGCTTTTGGTCGAATTTTGACGAGAAATCGTTGATAATATAAAACTAAATTCTATCAAAATATGGATCGTAAATTAAAAATCAGAGATCTTACTCTCCGTGACGGACAACAATCATTGTTTGCCACCCGTCTGAATCAAGCCAACATCGACAAACTTCTGCCTCTCTATGAGAATGCCGGCTTTTATGCTATGGAAGTTTGGGGTGGGGCAGTACCCGACTCTGTTATGCGTTATCTCGACGAGTCACCGTGGAATCGCCTGCGCAGTGTGAGCCAGGCAATGAAAGGGAAATCATTGTTGACTGCTTTGTCTCGTGGACGTAACTTGTTTGGATATGTGCCATATCCCGATACGGTTCTTGAAGGTTTCTACAAAGAAGCTATCAAAAACGGATTGAACGTGATGCGTATATTTGACGCCTTAAACGATATAGACAATGTTAAGGAGTCGATCAAATTGATAAACAATCTCGGCGGTATTCCCGACGGTGCGGTTTGCTATACGGTTGACCCCAAAGAAGAACCCGCCCAAGAAGAAAAACAAGGATTTTTTGCTTCATTGTTCGGCAAAAAGAAAAAAGCCGTTGAGACACAAAAAATATTCACCGATGAATATTTTGTTGAGAAGGCAAAGACAATGGAAGCCCTTGGCGCAAAGATTATAACATTGAAGGATATGGCCGGACTTGTGAACCCCTCACGTGCGGCATCGATTATATCCAAACTTAAAGCAGCTGTGAAAGTGCCTGTCGATTTCCATACTCACTGTACACCCGGATATGGTCTTGCTTCGGCATTAATGGCTATGATTCATGGCGTGGATATTCTTGATACCAACATTTGGTATTTTGGTGGAGGCTCGGCGGCTCCTGCTCTTGAATTGATTTATGTGTTTGCCAAGAAACTTGGAATTGAGGTTGAGGTTAATATGGAAGCTGTGGGACAAATACGCAAAGAACTCAAAGGCGTGCGCGAACAGCTTCATGACTTTGACTTGGTTAAGAAATTCCCCAAAGAATTTGACCCGCTCAAAGACACATTGCCTGCCGAAATCGATGCTCTCTTTGACAAGGCTGTGGCTGCCGCTAAGGCAAATAAGGAAGAAGAATTGCTTGAAGCTTGTCATGCAATCGAAGACTATTTCGGATTCCCCAAACCCAATCTGTTGGTTAAAGACGCTGAAGTTCCCGGTGGAATGTATTCAAACATGGTTGCTCAGCTCAAGTCGTTGCAAGCCGAAGACTTGCTCGATGATGCAATGCGCTTGATTCCGAAGGTGCGTCGTGATGCCGGTCTTGTTCCGTTGGTGACTCCGACAAGTCAGATCGTGGGTAGCCAAGCTGTGAGCGTGGCTCTTGACCGCAAGAAAGGAAATCCCGATTATTCCAATCCGTCAAACCAATTCATTTCACTCATCAAGGGTGAATATGGTAAAACTCCGGTTCCCGTTGATCCCGCATTCCGCGAAAAAATAACAGGCAGCCCGGTAGAGCGTCCTTATGATGTATCGTCATATAAGAAGCCTGAAAATCCGGTGCTTGAAGATCTTGGCGGAGTGAAACTCGCATCAAACGACGAGGAATATCTGTTGCTTGAATTGCTCCCGAGCGTGGCTAACGGTTTCTTGCGTCGTCGTCGCACCGAAGAATATAAACCTACCGAAGCTCCGGTCAAGGAAGACGCGAAACCGGCTGCAACAGCTGCTGAAGCTCCTATCACAGGTGAAACTCTTAAAGCTCCAATGGGCGGACGTGTGATTACCGTGAAGGTTAAAGCCGGTGATAAGGTTAAGAAAGGCGATGTATTGCTCGTTTACGAAGCAATGAAAATGGAGAATGATGTCGTTGCCGACAAAGACGCTGTAATCAAACGCGTGTTTGTGAAAACCGATGACGTAGTCAACACCGACGATGTAATGATTGAGTTTGGCGTTGAGGGCGAAGTTGGCGCATCGGTGGCTGATGACGCTCCTGTGTCAAATAATGTGCTGACAGCTCCAATGGGCGGACGTGTCATCTCTATAAATGTTAAACCTGGCGACAAAGTGGCTAAAGGCAGCGTATTGCTCGTTTATGAGGCAATGAAGATGGAAAATGATGTTCTTGCCGACAAAGATGCAGTGGTTAAACGTGTGTTTGTCAAGCCCGATGATGTGGTCAATGCCGATGCTCTATTGATTGAATTTGAATAAAAACTTATGCGAAAGTTTTGCTAATCAAAGAAAAATGGCTAAATTTGCAAGCCATTACGAAAT
>CAZBUT010000268.1:0-2790 GCA_964495165.1 uncultured Muribaculaceae bacterium
AGACGCATTCTTCTGGTCTCAGAAACTTCGCAAACTTTTGAACCTATCGGGAGAAGCGGCAACATAAGCGTCCATGTAGGTGTTTTATCCAAACATCATTTAACGTCGTGTCCATTATAAAAATGAGCGATGAGATGTTTTGTATATACATCTTGGCGTGGGCTGGCTGAGTTGCTTATCTTGATAGGTGGGCAATGCGAAGGCCCTGAGACTGAGATAAGCGGATAGTACAGATTCCCATGCCTTTTTATTGATTAAAACCTGAATCAGAGGAATCTATAGGGGGTAAAATTTTATGGGCAAAAATATTAAAAAAGTTCCCGGCCTTTACTTTTTAGCGTTGACATGCATAATGTTTGCATCATGTTCACAAGGCACATTAAACACAACTAAGGTTACCTACCAATCGGTAAGGAAAGCGACACCGGTAAATGACAAAATTCCCGATGACGCAAAGATTGCAGTATTTTACTCAATTACAGCAAATGGTGCTATTACCCCAATAGTAGTAAATAAAACCAAGGAAATTATGATCATAGATCAGACCTTGTCATTCTTTGTTGACTCCAATGGTAAATCTAAATCATATTACGACCCCACTATTAGAACGACATCTACTACAGATATATCATCAACAACGACAGGAGCATCATTAAACTTGGGTGCTGTAGGAAACGCATTGGGGATAGGAGGACCTATCGGGGCGTTACTCCCCGGAATAAACATTGGAGGCTCGGGAACATCAGGAACATCAACTACCAACACGACCTATTTTGCCGACATGCCACGAGTTTCATTAGCACCTAACAGCCAAGGAGCGATGTCAAAATCCTACATAATAAGTGACGTAGGTAAACACAGTCTGAAAAACAGTTTGAATTCATACTTTGCTTCTTCTATTGACGAATCGTTATGCCGATTCAGTGTCTGTATCTCATATTCACTTGACGGTGGCGATACATTTGATAAAATTGTCACTGATTTTTATGTTAATGCCCAAATCATAGAAAACGTCAATCAGAAAGGCAAAGTAAACGCAGCATTGCGCCAAATATACAATAGAAAACCGGAAGCACTTTCTGAGCAATGGTGGTTATTGTATTTTGTCAATAATCTACCATCGGCATATAATATTTACGATTCAAGACAACAAGGTATAATATATGATTACAAATAAACTATTCACTGACATGAAACTGATTAACAATACAATATCGATTATTTTAGCCTGTATTATATTGGCTTCGTGCTCTACCACACAAAAAATCACAGTATCAGGATATGCCGGTACTGAAATATATACACCCGATTTAACCAAAGTTGGGACAATCGACAATACCGGTAAAGCGCAAATAAAGCTGGACAGCGATGCCTACTATGCATTTCTTTTATCAAAATCAACCGGAAGTAATGAACTTATTCCCTTTGCACTTGATTATCGCAAATCAAGCTACACAGGCTGTAAAATCGCGAATTTTCTTTCAATTAGCGGCGCAAGCGCTGGACTGGGTGCAACAGTAACCGGTCTTGCAATGATTGCCGGTGGAGATCAAGACATAGCTACACCTTTTTTAGCCGGAGGTCTTATTGGGTTCGTGGCATGTGGAGGGGCGTATAGTGCCACGAGTCAGCGTATGGATCAAATCGACCACGCCTACCAATTTAAATATCTGCCAAAGCAAACTACAAACCAAGATATTACATTTGCGAAACCTCAAATAGCTTCAAATGAATCTAAAGAAGAATCGACTAAAAGAAGCAGTTCTCCTAAAGGTTCATCAAGTTCAAAACGTGTGGCCGACAAATCCAACAAATCTTTTAAAGATTATGGCGCAATGGTTGAAGGGATATATGTGGGAGACGGTCAATTATTATTAGACAATGAAATCATTGAACATTATAGTGACATTGAATTAAAGATTACTCGCATCGACAAAAACACCGTTGAAGTAGTCGTTATTGAAGATAATGGCGAAGAATTTTTCAACGCTTCAAGCACTTACTCTATAAACAAGTCAAGCAACAATTCTTACACACTGACTCACAACGACATATCAAAAGCAACTATAAAAATTGACCGCAATAAAAAAGCCATATACCTGCACCCTCGGGTCAATATCGACGGAGACATATACACACTTAAAATCACTGCAACACAAAACTAAACACTGGATATGAATATATCGGAGCAATATCAGCATCAAGAAATATATTTATAAGCGAAAAATCTCAAACGATAATAGATGTATGAGAACTCACTATTGATGATGTTGAATACACAGCAATTGGCTGGGAAATATTTAATCTTACTGATTAACACAAAGAATCATTAATTTTTATGACCTCGGTAAAACTATCGAGGTCATTTTTATGTGGAGCAAACTGATCACACAAACGAGGAGTGATATTTCTTGCTTTGGTTTTGTTGCGATAATCGGGAGAAATGGTTAAATTCGCAGTCAGAAACTATATTATCGACAAAGTGCGCAAGTTCAAGCCGTTTTCATTGACGCTAAAGGGCGAATTAATTGAGTTTAACCGCCCTCAGGTGATGGGAATCCTCAACATCACCCCCGATTCTTTTTACTCAAAATCACGCACTACCGAAATCTCGGAAATAGCAGATCGCATAAGGCAAATGATCGAAAATGGCGCAGACATGATTGACATTGGGGCTTATTCAAGCCGACCGGGAGCCGAAGATGTTAGCCCAGCTGAAGACTGCCGTCGATTGGAATCCGGCATGAAGATTCTTCGTGATATATCTTCTGATATTCCTGTTTCTGTCGA
>CAZBUT010000269.1:0-2774 GCA_964495165.1 uncultured Muribaculaceae bacterium
ACTGTCGCAATTGCAGGAAATTGTGTCGCGACGCGATTCGGTGGCGATGAAACAATTTCTTGCTACAGTACGCGAAAATCTAAAGTAATCCACCACAAAGCAATTTATAAAGCTCTCTAAAGATTAAACAAATAGAGACAGCCTGAAATATTTTGATAGGCTGTCTCTTTCTATTTTGATGATATTATATTAACTTTGTGACAAAATTAACCACTCTAAAAGTCATATCAAGCAATGAACAGCAATAGTCTTGTTTCGATCTCCGATATTTCAAAAGAGGAGATACTCAGCTTGCTTGAGCAGGCTCGATATTTCGAGGAAAATCCCAATCACAAAATTCTTGACGGAAAAGTTGTGGCCACTTTGTTTTTTGAACCGTCGACACGCACCCGTCTTAGCTTTGAAACAGCGGTGAACCGTCTTGGCGGTCGTGTGATTGGTTTCTCTGATGCGAGTACAACAAGCTCATCTAAGGGAGAAACACTGAAAGATACCATAAAAATGGTAAGCAATTATGTCGATCTCATTATCATGCGCCATTATCTTGAAGGTGCGGCTCGCTATGCGAGTGAAGTGACGGAGACGCCGGTAATAAACGCAGGCGACGGAGCCAATCAGCACCCCTCGCAGACTATGCTTGACCTTTATTCCATTTATAAGACTCAAGGAACTCTTGAAAATCTGACAATTACGATGGTAGGAGACCTCAAATATGGTCGTACTGTACACTCTTTGCTCATGGCAATGCAGTATTTTAATCCTACATTCCGTTTTGTGGCATGTGACGAACTTAAAATGCCTGTCGAATATAAAGATTTCTGTGACAAAAACGGGATTAAGTACACTGAGCATAAAGATTTTTCTGCCGATGTGATAAATTCTTCAGATATTATCTATATGACCCGTGTACAGCGTGAACGTTTTACCGACATTATGGAGTATGAGAGGGTAAAAAATTTATATACGCTTCATAATGCTATGCTCGACGGTTCGCGTGACAATTTGCGCATTTTGCACCCGCTGCCACGTGTTAATGAGATTGATTATGATGTTGACGACAACCCTAAAGCATATTACTTCCAACAAGCTCAAAATGGATTATATGCAAGGCAAGCGATTATATGCAAAGCATTAGGTATTGACATTAATAAGTAGGATACAAAATGACAACAAATAAAAAAGAACTTGCGGTAGCTGCATTACGCAACGGCACTGTTATCGATCATATTCCGTCGTCAATGCTTTTTAAAGCGGTAAAAATCCTTGGGATAGAACAATTGCAGACTCATGTGACTATCGGAAACAACCTCGAAAGCAGTAAACTTGGCACAAAAGGTATTATCAAAGTTGCCGATGTGTTGTTTCCTGAATCGACTCTTAACCGTATTGCTTTGATTGCACCTTCGGCAAAAGTCAATATAATACGTGATTTTGAGGTTGTCGAAAAACACCGTGTCGTTTTGCCTGACACCATTGTGGGTATTGTCAAATGCAATAATCCCAAGTGTATAACCAACAATGAGCCTATGAAGACTCGTTTTGAGGTGATTGATCATAACGATGTGACTATCAGATGCCATTATTGCGGTCACACCGTTAAAAGCAAAGACGCGATTATCGACTGATATATTTGCCGATGAAGCAGAGCTGGAAACCCGGAACAATGATATATCCGCTGCCTGCGGTATTGGTAAGTTGTGGCAGTACGCCTCAACGTCGAAACCTCATTACTGTGGCTTGGACAGGTACGATATGTACAAATCCGGCAATGTGTTATATATCCATTCGCCCCGAACGATATAGTTACGATATAATTAAAGATGAAATGCAGTTTACCATTAATCTTACAACGGCTGAAATCGCGCGTGCAACCGATTGGTGTGGAGTTAAGTCAGGTCGTGAGTTTGATAAATGGAAAGAGATGAATCTTACTCCGGTTGACGGGGTAGGGGTGTCATGCCCCCACATTGCAGAATCTCCGATAAGTATAGAGTGTCGGGTAAAAGAGATAGTGCCTCTTGGCTCTCATCACATGTTCATTGCTGAGGTTGTGAATGTGCTTGCTGATGAGAAATATCTTGATGCCGAAACAGGAGCTTTTGACTTGGGGCGTGCGGGTCTCATAAATTACAGTCATGGCGCATATTATATGCAAGGAGCAAAAATCGGCAAATTTGGGTGGACAGTACAGAAGAAAAAGAAAAAATAATAATCAAAATATAATTTTAATGGAAAGAGACAATAAAATTTTTGACATCATTGAGCGCGAACATCAACGCCAACGTCATGGCATCGAGCTTATCGCCTCTGAAAACTTTGTAAGTGAACAAGTCATGCAGGCTATGGGATCTTGTCTTACAAATAAGTATGCCGAAGGTTATCCCGGACATCGTTATTATGGCGGTTGTCAGGTCGTTGACGAAGCCGAGCAACTCGCCATTGACCGCCTGAAAGAAATATTTGGCGCGGCTTATGCCAATGTGCAACCCCACTCAGGAGCGCAGGCCAATATGGCAGTTTTTATGGCTTGTCTTAAACCGGGAGACAAATTCCTCGGTCTTAATCTTGCTCATGGCGGTCACTTGTCGCATGGCAGCCCTGTAAACTTCTCGGGATTGATGTTCCAGGCATTGGAATATAATGTAAAAGAAGATACCGGACTTGTCGATTATGATCAGATGGAAGAAGTAGCCCGTCGTGAACGCCCAAAACTCATTATCGGTGGAGCAAGTGCCTATTCACGTGAATGGGATTATGCCCGTATGCGTCGACTT
>CAZBUT010000270.1:0-2766 GCA_964495165.1 uncultured Muribaculaceae bacterium
ATCATGTTGAGACTGTTCCTATTATCAAATATGAGCTAAAAGACACTCTGCGCATTGTTGCAAAAATAAAAAACGTCCCCGGAATAAAAGCGATACCCGACGAAGTACTTGTTACAATACCGGTTGAACCGCTTATCTCCAAAAAGCAAACTATCTCCATAACAACCATAAACACGCCTACCGGCTATGAATTGATATTATTCCCTTCGACCGTGACTCTAAATTATCTTGTGCCAATGAGCCAATATAATAATTCTTATACCGATATAAAAGTAGAAGCCGATTTTAATTCTACAAAGAACGGTAATATCAAAATTCCATTATACATCTCAAATATACCAGAGTTTTATCAGAATATAACAATCGCACCCGACAGTGTTGAATACATTATAGAGCAATAATGAGACAAGAGGTAATAGCAATAAGCGGAGGAATTGGCAGCGGAAAATCTGTTGTAAGCAGAATACTGACTCAAATGGGGTTTCCAGTATATGACTGTGATTCTCAAGCAAAGCTGCTGATGGATAAAAACGAGAAAATTAAAAACGAAATACGCAGCAAAATCGACCCAAATGTAATTGCAAACGGAATTATTGACCGTAAGCGTCTTGGGCAAATTGTATTCAATGATTCAGAGGCACTTAAAACACTAAATGAAATTGTCCATGAAGCTGTCAGGAACGACATTAAATCATGGATAAAACATACTACTTCAACAAAACTATTTATAGAAACAGCAATATTGTATCAAAGCGGAATAGACCGAATGGTTGATGCTGTATGGGAGATCTATGCTCCGACAGAAACAAGAATCTCGCGAGTCATTAAAAGGAACGGATTTAGTAGAGAAGAAGTTATATCGCGCATTAACTCCCAAAACATCACAATATATGAAAAGCACCACAAAACAAGCGTCATCACCAACGATGATATTCTACCCGTATTGCCCCAAATAAACTTTTTGCTGAGATCAAATTAGCTGAAACCTATCGGCATCTTTCCACACAGGGAATTTAGTTCTGAATGCCAATAACTTTTCCTGTGACATTTGCGCATATATTATGCCACTTGCATCGCGCTCTCCAATCTGATTGCCCTTGTAATCAATAATGACTGAATCTGATTCGGAATATGTTCCATAATCATCTTTTCCTGAGCGGTTTGCTCCAACTACATATGATTGATTCTCGATTGCTCGCGCAATCAATAACTGATTCCATGCGTAAGAGCGAGACGCAGGCCAATTGGCGGTAGCTATCATAACATCATAATTATTATCAATGTTACGACACCACATTGGGAATCTAACATCGTAGCATACCACAAATTTTATATTCCACCCCCTAAATCTTACAATAGGAGAGACCTTATCCCCTTGATTATAAACTTTGCTTTCACCACCAATAGAAAACAGGTGTTTTTTATCATAAAAAGTTTCATCGCCCGAAGGCTCAATGAAAAAAGCGCGATTATAAAACCCCGATGCCGTCGATGCTATGAAACTGCCACATATAGCAAATTTGAAGAAATCAGCCCAACGATGTACTGCATCAATAGTTTTTCCGGTATTTGTTTCGGCCAAGGTCGAAACCATTGTGTTGTCAGTAATAAATCCGGTAGTAAACATTTCAGGCAACACCACAATATCGGTATCGGCATCAACATTTCTGAGCAAATGAGAAACCGACATAAGATTCTCATCTTTATCGGTCCACACAATATCGTAGGGGATTATAGCGACTTTCAATTCGTTATTTGCCATATATTGATAAATAAAACCACGTCAAAACTTATTGCTTTGACGTGGTTATTTTGTTGTATTATTTTGATAATGCGCTCTTACTTGCCGCTTTTTGTGAAGCAGGCAATGCCTCATTCATCGCCTTAACAAGTTGATTAACTCCGGCATTAAAATCTGCAATTAATTTGCTGTAAGCCTCTGCAAAATATTTGTTACGGGCTTTGTTATAAGCATGAGCTGTCTCAAAATCAGCCTTAACTTTATCATATCCGAAAGTAACACGTTTCAATGAAGAAGTTTGCAATGCTGCAACACCATAAATCACTTCATTCATTTTCTCTGCATCAATTCCCGGGATAAAATTACGTGCCATAATGCATTCACCAGCACTATCACCGCAAATATATCGGATCTGTTTTTTAAGTTGACGTTTATTTGCCATAATTGAATATTTTAAGTTGATTATATGAGTGCTAATTTAGCAATTATTTTTATAACTGCGACTATAGGCTCATTAAATATTTCTTAAACGCGGGGAATGCTGATGTCATTTTGACAGTGACTTTGGTCCCTTTCATAAATGCAGCCAATTTTGCCGGGATAGCGACCTTATCGCAAATTATAGACTCTACAGTATCTTTAAATTTGGCAGGATGGGCAGTCTCCAAAAATATTCCGATTTCATCATCTTTCAACCCTTCAACCAAACTGCGATACCCAACAGCGCCATGCGGATCCAATAAATATCCTGTTCGGCAATATGTATCTTTTAAGGTTTCGGCTATCTGCTCATCGGTATATGTACAGCCCGAAATTTCTGCTGAAATAGCATCATGAGAATTTCCATACAAATCCAACACACGTGCGAAGTTTGAAGGGTCACCTACATCCATGGCATTAGCTATTGTAGCCACAGATGGACGTGGAGAATACACTCCGCTTTTCAAATATTGGAAAAATATGTCATTTTTATTATTAGCCGCAATAAAACGGCTGATAGGCAATCCCATACGTTTCCCAATCAG
>CAZBUT010000271.1:0-2758 GCA_964495165.1 uncultured Muribaculaceae bacterium
ACAAAGACAAAAAGATGCCAAAGAAAAACATAAAGTTCACAAAAGAATCGTTCCCGGCAACTATTGTTTAACTAATTCGTGGAATTTATAGAAATTCCCTTAAGAATATCTGCCAACAACTCTGTCCCTGCCACGAAACTTGCGAGTGGATAGGGGAGCAATTTCTGCAGTTGTGTCTCTTGACGGTTTTTAGCAGCAGTTGCTAAACTTTTCTGGAGCGATCTTGCAAAAAACGTTTGAGCAGGAATGTCATAAAATATGGGAATGTATAAAATTGACCGTTAAATCCTATATTTTTGTAGCATAGTTTGATGCCATATTTTATATCAGGGTATTTATCACCCTCTATGAGTTTGCGCAATGAAGCTGTAGCCCCGTCTTTGGCTTTTACTTCTACCGGAATGAGGCTATTGGCGTCTCGCACAAAAAAATCCATTTCTATTGACGGACTTTCCTGCTTGTAATAAAAGAGATTGTATCCTTGCTTAGATAGCATGTCGCCAACGATGTTTTCATATAAAGCTCCTTTGTAAGTGCCGAAATTGCGGTTTGCCCGCAAGTCTTCTTGCGCTTCTTCATCAAGAGATGCAATGAGCAGTCCGGTGTCTTTAAAGTACAATTTATATAGCTTTGAATCATAGTTCCCTTTGAGAGGCAGCTCCACATCAGCCAAGCAGTAACACGGTGCGACTATACCGGCGGCCGATAGCCACTCGACAGTCCCGATATAGTCTCGGTTGCGAGCGTTTTTAGTGAGCTTTGAAATCTGAAACCGCTTGTTTTCTTTTGCGAGAAACACCGATAAGTGATTGTACACATTTCTAACCTTGGCTTTGTCAAGCCCTACGGCATATTTAGTAATGTCTTCGTCGTAGTCGATGAGCAATTGCCGTTGCTTGGCGAGCGTTCCGCTAAAGTTCTTGTTTTTTATATAAGTGTTTACCACATCGGGCATTCCGCCCAATATTATATAGTCCTTGAAGATGCCAAACAGGGTGTCAAGCTCGATCTGCGAGAATGGTTTTAATTCGATCATGTGCCGATACATTTTTTCAACAAACGCTTGTGTATATCCTTTTGCCCACAAAAACTCTTCAAAGTCCATTGAGTGCATTTCAAAATCTTCTTTGTAACCCACTGCGTTTGACTCAATTTCGGTGTAATTAATGCCCATAAGCGAGCCGGAGCATATTACGTCAAATCGCCCGTCGGTTTTGAAGAATTTTAGAGCCGTGGCACACTTTGGACACTCTTGTAGTTCATCGAAGAAAAACAAAGTATGTCCGGGAATAAAATCCAATGAAGGGTCAAGCAATGAAATGTTTTTCAAAATAGAGTCTATTTCATATCCGTCAATAAAGATATTCTTGTATTTAGGTTGTTCTACAAAGTTTATTGTAATAACACTTTTATAGTTTTTCTGAGCAAAAGCCGATATGGATTCGGTTTTGCCGATTTGGCGTGCGCCCTTGATTATTAAAGGCTTTCGGTCTGTGCGATTTTTCCACTCCAAGAGAATATCATCAACTTTTCTTTTTAGTAGTTCTTTCATTGCTTTCACGTTTTTGATATTGCAAATATAGTGATTTTTCACAAAATCGGATATTGATATGCTGTAAATTTTCACAAAATAGAAGACTAAGCAACTGTCCCCATGTTTTTGCGGAGCAAAAATAGTGGGACGAGAAGCGGCAGCAACTCTGCCGATTCGGGCGGGGGTTAGTGTAAGAGCCATTGTTATCACAACTTCTCGGTCGCAAACCCCTCAGTCGCTCTTGCATGGTTGGGAGTTGATGAACTGCCCCTTCATTATGCATTGGGAATGTCGACTAACGATTCACCGAAAAAAGTAGAAAGCATAGCAAGGGTGGAGACTGTGAAGTTATGTTCTCCACTTAGCCAACGTGTGATTTCATTTGGTCGTTTCCCAATGGCATCTGCAAGTTGCTTTTTGGAAAGACCTTTTTTTTGCATTAGATAGTTTAATCTGTCTGAGATGGCAAAAGAGAGTCGAGTTTCTTCTCTTTTTTCTTTTGGAATCTCATCAAAGATTTCGTTTAAAGAAAGTTTTATCGCTCTCATAATTCAAAAGTTTTATCGGTGATTATTTCTTTTTCTGTGATTTCTACATTACCTAAACGCACTTCTTGTCTCAATAGTTTTTCAAACTTCTGCAAATCTATTACATAGCCTTGAAGTGTGTCATTTTCTTCATAGGTACGAGTGTCCTTAACATCTCCATTGCCAAGAACAAGAATTTTATCAGTCAGGCGTAAACAGTAAAGGCGGAGTTTTGATTTCAATACCGGAAGTGCTACTACAGAATCATTCATTTTGCCCTCTCTGCGAAAATATCTTTCCAATGCACCATTTGATAGTATTTGTTCTACGAAACGCATAATTGCCTGAAAATCGGGATTTAGTTCCGCATCTTCACGAAATTTGGAAACAAATTTTTCAAATTCGCTTTCTTCGTCAGAAAGGAATTGAATTGTGTACATTGTACAGCTGTTGCCACTATTAACCAAAAGGAGTTCTACTTCACTCATTGTTAGTTCTGTTATAATTCCACCGTAAAGGTATATAAAATATTTTACATATATGTAAAATTGTAAGTTATTTCTTATCACGGCTTCCTTTATATAAACGTTTGGGTCGCTGAAGAACAACTGTCCCCATTTTTTTGCAGAGCAAAAATAGGGAAAACTCTGCCCCTGCCACGAGCCTTGCGAGTGGATAGGGCTAGTGGGTCGAAGAC
>CAZBUT010000272.1:0-2755 GCA_964495165.1 uncultured Muribaculaceae bacterium
ACGCTCCTAATCATCGGAGCCTTAGTATATTTAACTTGCTTAGAGAAAATTGACAATGCGTTAAACACATATACAATTGAAGCGAAATTTGCGTTAGGATTAATTGTTCTATACTTAATTATTTTCCTTTTCTCTTTGGGGCGAATATGTTTCTATAAAAAAGAATCCTCGTGTTGTATTTGACCGCATTATTTCAAGAGGCAAGTTCAGAAGTTCGATACTTCTTGTAGTATTTTTTATTACTACATTGTTTTTGGCTTCATACCTGATTTTAAATGCATGAAAATGTGTCTCGCCAAATGAATTAGTAGAATATGACCAAAAACAAACCGATGTATCATTATTTGCTAAACATGACCCTGACAGTCTTATCATTAAACTAAATAATTACCGGCAATTGACTTCTTTTCAGAAAGATTCAATAGACCAACTCATAAAATCATATATAGCACACAGAGACACCCCATCCGGTTCTCTTCCAATTTGTGAAAAAGCCATGGAAACATACGCCCATAATGATACGGTGCAAATTTCCAGCGGTGATAGCCCCGGATTGCTTTGGAGCATATATTACCACATTATCGACCCGGGAAACCAACATATGGCAAAGACTCCGCTTGCACGTTTTATAGCCGTGCTTTTGTCATTGTTTGGCACCGTATTTTTAGGAGGATTGTTCATCTCAATCTTGACCAATATTTTCGATACACGCCGCGAACGCTGGGTAAAAGGGTCGCTTCGCTATAATTGTCTTAAAAACCATTACGTAATCATAGGGTGCAATGAAATGGTTCCAAATATAGTTAATCAGATCTTTAATTCACATCGCACGATACCGACAAACACTCACAGCAAATATCGTTTTCTTGACGAGAGGCTTCCGTATATAATTATACTCACGTCGGGCAATGTCGAGACACTGCGCGATGAACTTGAATCAGAACTTGACCGCAATGAGCAAAAACGCGTAATATTCTATTACGGCAATCGTGGCTCGGCTGAGGATATAAACGGTCTGAACCTTCACAAAGCCAAGGAAATATATGTTCTTGGCGAGAGTGTTGACAAAAGCTGTGACGGATTGATCACACAAGGCGAGTCTTATCATGACACTCTCAATATGACATGTGTCATGCACATTGCAACATTTTTGAATAAAAAAGCCCCAAATACAACCCCTAAAAAATGCCATATACTATTTGAATACCAAACCACATTCTCTGTATTCCAATTTGCACAATTACCACAACAAGAATATAAGTCGATCGAATTTCTGCCATTCAACTATTATGAATCATGGGCACAAAAGGTATTGATCAACAACCGAGTGGCATTATCACGCAATGACAGCAATTCAGAAAACCATATACATATTACGTACACACCGCTCGACGGCAATGGCATCGGAGCCGACGATGAAAAATTTGTACACCTGATAATCGTAGGCATGTCAAAAATGGGTATAGCACTTGCTCTTGAAGCGGCACATATATGTCATTTCCCTAATTTCAGAACCCACAGAATGCGTACTCGCATCACATTCATCGACAGTCGTGCCAAGAATGAAGCAGACTTTTTCATGGGACGTTATAAAGAGATGTTTAAAGTTGCGCGTTGGAGGTATGTAAATGCAGGCGATTATGCTTCAGAGAGCAAATATCCCGATAACGTAAGACCCGGCATATACTCAGGCGGCTGGTGTGATCCGCTATATGACACTGAATCAAATTCGCCTTACAAATATTTGGCAGAACTACCCCAAGCCAATAAATGCAGAAAAGAATCATTTCTTGACATTGAATGGGAATTTATTGAAGGGAATCTCGAATCGCCATCAATACAAAACTATTTGACCGATGCTACGAAAAATCCTAAAGCCTATTCGACAATTGCACTTTGCCTGACACAAACCCACCAAGCAATAGCAGCCGCATTGTACATGCCTCAAGATGTATATGACAAAGCCCAGGAGATTTTGGTATATCAACGTGAATCGCCCGGAATAATCAATATATTTAAAGAACAGGCAGGAGATAATAAAGGTGACGATAGCAACAATAAATTCAGAAAACTCCGACCGTTTGGCATGTTAAACTGCTGCTATGACATCATGACAGATAACGACACCCTCAACCGCGCCCAACATGTAAATTATGTATACAGCACCGACGACTTTAAATTAGAAAAATCCGACGGTAATACTATCAGTTATTGGCAAGGTTTATCAGTTGAGAAAAAATGGTCAAATATATATAACGCCAACTCGATAGAAACAAAATTGCGTTCTTACAATATTTTGGGAGAGACGATTGAAAATCAAGTCAAAGCCATCTCAATAAATCTTGATGAGATGGTGGAAGTTGAACATAATCGTTGGAATATCGAGAAACTGCTCATGGGATTCCGTCCTCTAACTGAGGAAGAATCTGATAATATCAGACTGGGAAAGGAAACTAAAAGAAATTTAAGAGACGGTCGATTGAAAGCACATCTCGATATATGCTCATACAAAATGTTGCAACAGGTAGATCCTGACGTATGTAAATATGACGTGAATATAACAAAGTCAATCCCTTATATTGTTGCCAAAACACAAACATTAAGATGAGCGACAATAAAATCATTGATGAACCAATCGTCCTGGACGAAACTTTTTACCCAACAATTGTTTCTATATAAGAACCTCTTAACAACTTATTAAATCCTTAATTCCGCAATCAAAAAAAATAGATAAATTCCAAACCGTTGATACAAA
>CAZBUT010000273.1:0-2749 GCA_964495165.1 uncultured Muribaculaceae bacterium
AATAGTAAATGTGTTTTATGTTAGGTTTGATAACCGACAATCCTTCGGTTATGAAAATAAGCCGCTCCGCGAGGAACGGCTTATTTTTCAATATGTCGGTAAGCTATATTGTACTTTTGGATTGCCTTTTACGCTATATTGTTTGTAAATAGCTCGCTATTCACAGTACAATCTATCTAAAAATCCATTCCAAACAGCTCTTAAATAATCTCGAAATAAAATTTAAACAACTTCTAAGTTTTTTGTAATTTTGTCCTTGGAAATACCTAATTAATATATATCGGCGTGGTAGAGAAAATACAGAACATAAAAATAGAGGATTATAATTATGAGTTGCCTGATGAGCGTATAGCTCGGCATCCCCTCACACAACGCGATCAATGTAAATTATTGGTACGTCGACGTGACGGTGAAATTTCAGAGCATTTATTTTCTGAAATTCCTGACTTACTTCCTAAAGATGCAATGCTCATATATAATAATACCCGCGTGATTAATGCCCGTCTTAGATTTCGCAAAGGAGAGGGTGGGGCGTTGATTGAAATTTTCTGTCTTGAACCCCTTCAACCGCGCGACTATGCAGTGAGTTTTGCCATGACTACGCAATGTTCATGGCTTTGTTTTGTAGGAAATTCAAAACGTTGGAAACAAGGCGCATTATCAATCAATGTGCCTGTAGGAAATGAGTCGGTGACTCTTTCTGCAACAAGGATAGAGAAAGAGGGTAATGCATCTCAAGTCCTGTTTTATTGGGACAACCCCAATGTGACATTTGCCCAAATTATAGAATCGGCAGGAGAAATCCCTATTCCTCCGTATCTCAATCGTTCGACAGAGGTGAGCGATAAAACCGATTATCAGACTGTGTACTCCCATATCGATGGGTCGGTTGCAGCACCGACTGCCGGTCTCCACTTCACTCCAGAGGTACTGAATGCGGTGAGTGAACGGGGCATACCACGCCGAGAATTGACGTTGCACGTTGGCGCCGGTACATTTCAGCCGGTTAAAAGCGATTGTATCGGTGAACATGAGATGCATAGTGAGTTTATTTCAGTCTCTCGTTCTCTTATAGAAGAACTGACCGATAGCAAACGTCGGGTAGTAGCTGTCGGTACAACATCTGTGCGCACACTCGAAAGCCTATACCATATAGGCTGTATGATGAGCCGGGGAAGTTGGACAGGAGAGTTGCCCCAGTGGTATCCATATTCTGACAATCACCCGCATTTGTCGGTTAAAGAGTCTCTGTCGGCTATACTTTCATATTTAGACAAACAGCAAACTTCTCAATTGATTGCGTCAACACGAGTTATAATAGCTCCGGGATATAAATACAATCTTGTAAAGGGAATTATAACCAATTTTCATCAGCCTCAATCGACATTGTTATTGCTTGTATCGGCATTTGTCGGAGGAAATTGGCGTGATATGTATGATTTTGCCCTTGCCAGAGATTTCCGCTTTCTCAGTTATGGTGATGCTTCCCTGTTGCTTTAGGTGAAAATATCGGCGTTTTATGGAAATTATCGCTATAGTAATTTAAAGAAGTTTCTATAAGATGCTTTATTCCGTATCTTCTTCGCGCTTTTTGGGTATACCTGAGAGTGTTTTTACTTTATCGGGGTGCTTAGTAATGAACTCTTTCCATGAGCGACAACCTTTTTCGATTTGCGGGCGTGATGATTCATAAAAATGGCATAGAGCCGCGCCAAGGGCATCTGTAGCATCAAGTTGAGGCAATAATGATTCTTGAGGTATGTTGAGAATGCGTCGCAACATCTCTTGCACTTGCTCCTTGCTCGCCCCACCGTTGCCCGTGATAGCCATTTTGATTTTACGTGGCTCGTATTCGCATATCGGCACATCTCGATTAAGTGCTGCTGCCATTGCCACTCCCTGAGCGCGCCCCAATTTGAGCATGGATTGCACGTTTTTCCCGAAAAAAGGAGCTTCGATTGCCATCTCATCGGGCAGATATTGCTCGATGAGTCCTGTGACACGCTCAAAAATGCGCGAAAGACGCAGATAGTGACTTTCAAATTTATTCAATTCGATTACCCCCATAGCAATCATTGCCGGCTTTTTATTTTTAATCCCGAGAATGCCATAACCCATGACATTTGTCCCGGGGTCAATGCCAATAATTATTCGATCCCAGTATTGCAAGTCTCGTTCTTCACTCATCGGGGTATCACCTCCATAAAAGTTGTGAAATGCAACACTTTTTCGCCCCACGATTTAACCAATGAGTTCTTTAGCGTTGCTGCTTCGTTGTCGTGCCATTGCGATGCCATATTGTGGGACTCGGCGCGCATTTGCACGGCATAACTTGTCCCTTCCGGGTCAGTTTCAATCATCACTTTTGACAATAAGGGATCTGAGAAAATGCCTGATTCCACTGCGGTGGGGATATATGTATTATGCACCCAGTCGATAAATTCACGTTCGATGGATTTGTGTACAAGAAAAGTAGTATTGAGCAGTATCATTTTCTAAATAGAAGACTCCAATGTAATTAAGACAACCAAATATATAATGTAAAAAAATACGCCGACAAGTCCGGTAATAAATGAAACGAGTACCCATGTACGGGCTTGCTTCGATTTGTTTTTCGCTTCGGCATAATCCTTGCGTCCCCATGCCGACTCGGCAAGTGCTGACATTACTATAGCAATAATACCAAATATCTGGCAACAGAACACTGTACCCAATATCGACTCTACAAGCCAAGTCTTTGGCTTTTGTT
>CAZBUT010000274.1:0-2703 GCA_964495165.1 uncultured Muribaculaceae bacterium
AAAAGTAAAATTCTTCTCATAAGTGGGAAAATGTAAATTTTTTTGCAAAATTATATAGCTGTCGATTGTGTGGCAATACTCAAATGTGGGGTATTTGGGGCTTCTGCGAGATGTGTAATTTCACTAATTTTGAGTATTGCGAGAGCCTTTGAGTCTGTATAATTTTGCGTAGCAAAATAAAAGAGACAGGATTCATTAAATGAAGACTTCTGCGACATATAAATCTACCGATAAACTCCGAGACTTGATAAGAGACAATAGCTCATTGCTGATGGTGATGAGCCGCTTCGGTATATCTTTGGGGTTTGGAAACAAATCGGTAAAAGAGATATGCGAGGCTCAAGATGTCGATACATCAACATTCTTGGCTGTGGCAAATTTTATAAGTCACCGTGACGAGGATTATAAAAATCTGTCATTGTCGTCGCTGATAGATTATTTGAAACGTGCCCATTCCTATTTCTTGGATTACAATCTGCCTATGATACGCCGCAGGTTGATCGAGGCAATAGACTGTTCGGGCGTAGATGATGTCGCGTTTCTGATACTCAAGTTTTATGACGAGTATGTGACAGAGGTGCGTAAGCACATGGAATATGAAAATGAGACTGTATTTGCCTATGTCGATGGATTGTTGCATAACCGCTTGAATGAAAAATACACAATATCGACATTTGCCGACAAGCACAATCACATAGAAACTAAACTTAATGAACTTAAAGATATTATTATAAGGTATTATCCCGAAAAAGAAAATGATTTGCTTAACTCGGTGTTGTTTGATATTATCAATTGCGAGCAGGATCTTGATGCCCATTGCAGGGTTGAGGATAGATTGTTTGTCCCGGCTGTAGCTCTTTTGGAAAACGAGTTGGAAACAAATCGGCAGTGTGTTGTCGGTGATAACGATGAATATTTGACTGACGACGATAAACTTGAAATGTTGAGTGAGCGGGAGAAAGAAATCATAAGTTGTGTAGCAAAGGGATTGACAAACAAAGAAATTGCCGATGAGTTGTGCCTCTCGGTTCACACGATAACCACACATCGCCGCAATATAGCCAATAAATTGCAGATTCACACTCCCAACGGGTTGACCATATATGCCATTGTCAATAAACTCGTTTCTTTGCACGATATAAAACTTGCATAGACATAAAATAATTTTCAAACAGTCTCTGATCCCGTTGGCTTTTTTTGTTGTATCTTTGCAATGATAGAAGCCTCCAATGACAGATGACTGAAAACAAGCCAATATATGTAACTTCTCCATTGCTTCCTGATTTTGACGAATACAGCGAAATGCTGCGCCAAATCTGGGATAGTCGCATTTTGACCAATAACGGAGAATTTCACCGGCGGTTGGAACGTGAGTTGACCGATTTTCTCGGCGTGCAATATATGAGCTTGTTCACAAACGGTACATTGCCGTTGATTACATCGTTTCAGGCGTTGGAGCTTAGTGGGGAGGTGATAACAACTCCATATAGCTTTGTGGCAACGACCCATGCGTTGTGGTGGAATGGCATCAAGCCCGTGTTTGTCGATATAGACCCGTTGACATGCAATATCGATCCCGACAAAATTGAAGAGGCTATCACCCCATCGACATCGGCAATCTTGGCGGTGCATTGCTATGGTCGCCCTTGTGATACAAAACGTATCAGAGAAATAGGCGATAAGCATGGCTTGAAAGTCATATACGACGGGGCACATGCATTTGGTGTTGAGGTTAATGGCAAGTCCTTGCTTGAAGATGGCGATCTCACGACAATGAGTTTTCATGCGACAAAGGTGTATAACACTGTAGAGGGTGGCGCTCTTGTGATGCATGACCCTGAGATGAAGCAACGCATTGACTATCTTAAAAACTTTGGTTTTGCCAATGAAGTGACGGTGGTAGGACCCGGGATAAACAGTAAAATGGACGAGGTAAGAGCTGCATTTGGCTTGCTGAATTTGCGAAAAGTGACCGATGCGCTTCGTGTCCGAAAAGCTATCTGCGAGATGTATCGCACCGGGCTGTCGCAGATTCCCGGAATCACTTTTTTTGATGATATTCCCGGCGTAAAGCACAATTATTCACACTTTCCTGTATTTGTGGAAGCTGAGGTGTATGGTATGAGCCGCGATGACTTATATACAAAATTAAAACGGCACAATATATATGCCCGCCGTTATTTTTACCCGTTGATAAGTGATTTTGAACCGTATCGCAATCTGCCTTCGGCGCAAAAAGAAAATCTGCCCAACGCTCATATGGTGTCGGGCAGTGTGATATGTTTGCCTCTGTATCCCGGTTTAACCGAGTCCGATGTCAATCGGGTAACAGATGTGATAAAACGCCGTTAGATTACAGAGTCGTTTAATACATTTAGTTTAGGCGCGATTTTTTTGTAGTCTTTTGACGTTAGGTAGTTCTCGATTGCGTCTATATGAGCCATGCGGTGAATATCGCTGCCCAAGAAATCGACATATCCTTTGTCTACAAGATATTCGGCAAATATTTTTTCGTCTTTGCCGTAATATCCCGCAAGACTTAGCAGATTGATTTGAAACAACGTGCCTGCATTGTGCAACTCATCATAGCGGTTGCGCTTGTTGTGGTAGTAGAAATACCGTTCGGGGTGAGCCAAAATTGTTTTGTAGCCTTTCACTTTTATGTCAAACAACGTTTTATCGAGTTGCCACGGTTCTTGGATA
>CAZBUT010000275.1:0-2683 GCA_964495165.1 uncultured Muribaculaceae bacterium
GCGTGATGACAACCATTCAACGCCTATAGATGACGCAACAGCAAATACAGCGGCCATAATTATCGGATTGAGTCCTAAATAATAGCCAAGCCCGAGACCTCCAAAACAGGCATGTGTGACACCTCCCGTAATGGCTACTAATCGTCGAGTGATGATGTAGGTGCCTATAATTGCTGCGGCAATACTTATGATTGCAATTCCTATAATTGCATTTTGGAAAAAGGCATATTGAAATATATTTGTCATATCAACTTGTTATTGTGCCTGTTGGCGTGCTTCGGCTACTATCATTAGCAGTTCCTCTCTTACAGGTTCGGGAAGTGTTATACCACGTAATTGTATGCTTCGTCCCCAGCCGGCAATATCTTTAGGTAAAAGGGTGAGCAATACGTCTCTGAATTCCTCTATTTCTTCCTCTGTATAATCATCGGAGTTGCGTCCGGCATATCGGTCGAGCTCTTCATCTTCGTAATATATAATTTCGTCGCTTACAGAGGCGAGCAGGGAGTCTTTTTCGCAAGTGATGTGCATACCGCAACACTCGCTGTCGTCGGTCGTTGGGGCAATCTTTTGGCTTTTGTCTTCTCTTGACAGCGAATGACGATGAAACAGGTAAAGAATAATGCCTGTGACAATAAGCGCGGCAAGTATAATTAATGCTCCTGTCATTACTCTTTGGTTTGTTCGGCTTCTGTTAAAATGAATCCGGCTTCTTGAAGATGACTCCAAAATTGGGGATAAGACTTGGAAACCACTTCAATGTTGTTTATCTTTATTCCCGGCACAAACAATGCCGAAGGGGCAAAAGCCATGGCCATGCGATGATCTTCGTAGGTGTTTATAGACGGCATTTCAAATACCGGAATACGATCGCCTGACCATATCAATTCGCTATTACGTTCGATACTTAGAAGATAGCCGAATTTTGCCAATTCGTTTTTTAATGCTTCAAGTCTGTCGGTTTCTTTTATGCGCAGTGTTGACAAGCCTGTCAAGTGAAATGGTATTCCGAGCAGGCAGCTTGTTACGGCAATGGTTTGAGCCAAATCGGGTTGCTCGCTTAAATCGATATTTAAGCGAGGTGTAAGCTCTGGAGATGGTTCCAATAAAACATAGCTGTCTTGAAAAGATGTTGTTATGCCAAATGCTTCAAAGATCTTGGCAATAAGGCTGTCGCCTTGAAAACTTTTGTGCTGTAGCCCGAATAGCTTCACTTCTGTTGCCGACAATGCTGCGATTTCATACCAGTATGAGGCTGCGCTCCAATCGGCTTCGATGTCAAATTTTATTGGGGAATATTGCTGTGGTGCAATGGTTATTTCGTTGTTGTGAAAATCGCTGTGTATGCCCCATTGTCGCATCATCGACAATGTCATTGTAATGTATGGCCGCGAAATAATATCTCCATCCAATGTGAGATGCAA
Organism: uncultured Muribaculaceae bacterium; assembly: GCA_964495165.1. Lineage (GTDB taxonomy): Bacteria > Bacteroidota > Bacteroidia > Bacteroidales > Muribaculaceae > RGIG4079. The sequence goes on from CAZBUT010000275.1 coordinate 1,425, forward strand.
TCCTTTTTCCATATACGGTGCAATCATCAAAATTGCTGAGATATATTGCGAACTTATTGAGGCCGGTAGACATATATCCCCTCCGGATAATTTTGTGCCTGAAATGCGTAGTGGCGGATATCCTTCGTCATGCAGATATTCGATGTGTGCGCCACATTCCCGCAAGGCATCAACCAATGCCTTGATCGGACGATGTCTCATGCGTTCAGATCCGTTAAGTGTTACATTGCGTCTGTCTTGCATGGCAAAATATGCTGTCAAAAAGCGCATGGCGGTGCCTGCTGCTCCGATGTTAATCTCCGAACTGTTGTTGGTGAGAGCCGAAACCATTACATCGGTATCATCACACTTTGCTACATGATCAAAGGGTATTGTATTGTCGGCCAGGGCGTTTATGATTAACGCTCTGTTGCTAATGCTCTTTGACAAGGGCAATGTGATATTAGCTTCAAGAGTCTCTTCGGGTGGAAATATGTGTAGATCCATTATTTTATTGCTTCTGCGATTTGTGTCAATGCTTTCATAACAACCAACCGGGGACATGCAACGTTTAACCTCATGAAACCGGTGCCTTCGATTCCAAACATTGTGCCGTCGTTAAGCGCGAGTTTGGCTTTGTTGACGAATAAATCAACCAATTGAGCCTGTGACAGCCCCAATTCGCGACAATCAAGCCATACTAAGAATGAAGCTTGAGGTCGCATCGGCTTGATTTGTGGCATATGTGTAGCGCAAAATTCAATGGTGGCATCGATATTCTGTTCGACATATGACAATGCTTCTGACAGCCACTCTGCCCCTGCCGTATATGCTGCTTCGGTTGCTATTGTGGCTACGAATGTAGATTCGTTAAATTCATTTGACTCAAGCCAATTGTAGAAAGGTTCACGCAACTCGGGATTCTTAATGACTATCCATGAACTTACGAGACCTGGAATATTGAATGTCTTTGACGGTGCGCCTAAGGTGATGCTCACAGCCTCAGCTTCTTTGCTTACTGTCGCAAATGAATAGTGGGTGTTGCCATACAACATCAAATCTCCGTGGATTTCATCAGATATGACTTTTACGTTATACTTATGACACAATGCCGCCACCTGTCGCAATGTGTCGATGCTCCATTGTATTCCTCCGGGATTGTGAGGGTTGCAAAGTATCATCATCGCGGGGTGTTCGGTGCGCATGATTTTTTCAAGATGGTCAAAATCCATTTCATAGCTGCCGTTTTTTTCTCGCAACGGATTGTTGAGCGTTATCCT
>CAZBUT010000276.1:0-2619 GCA_964495165.1 uncultured Muribaculaceae bacterium
ATGTATGCAGTAAACGGTATATTGTTCAATCATGAAAGCGAGCGTCGTGGCGAAACATTCGTAACACGTAAAATCACTTTGGCAGCAGCGCGTATTGTCAATGGATTTCAAGACAAATTATATCTCGGCAATCTCAATGCCTTGAGAGATTGGGGATATGCCCGTGATTATGTTGAATGCATGTGGCTTATCATGCAACAAGAACAGCCTGATGATTATGTAATCGCCACCGGCGAATATCATACAGTAAGAGAATTTACTACACTTGCATTCCAAAGGGCTGGAATTTCACTCCGCTGGGAAGGCAACGGGCTCGATGAAAAGGGCATTGACATCGCTACCGGAAAAACATTGGTTGAAGTTGATCCTAAATTCTTCAGACCGGCTGAAGTTGAACAGCTACTCGGCGACCCGACAAAAGCCCGCGAGCAATTGGGTTGGAATCCACGCAAAACATCTTTCCAGCAATTAATCAATATTATGGTTGACGCTGATATGGATCTGATAAAGAATAAAGAATAAAAAATCAAATGAATAAAAATACCAAAATATATGTTGCCGGACACCGGGGCTTAGTTGGCTCAGCAATTTGGAACAACCTCAAAAAAAGAGGCTATTCCAATCTAATCGGCAGAACTCATGCCGAACTTGACTTGCTTGACGGGGAGGCAGTAAAACGTTTCTTCGATGAAGAACAGCCGGAACAGGTAATACTCGCGGCTGCACATGTTGGAGGCATAATGGCCAATAACATATACCGTGCCGATTTTATATATAAGAATTTACAGATACAGCAAAACGTAATAGGAGAAAGTTTCCGCCATGGAGTAAATAAACTTTTGTTCCTCGGCAGTACATGTATTTACCCTAAAAACGCACCCCAGCCAATAAAAGAAAATGCGTTGCTCACATCACCGCTTGAATACACCAACGAGCCTTATGCCATAGCAAAAATTGCCGGTTTGAAAATGTGTGAAAGTTTTAACCTGCAATATGGCACTGACTATATTGCGGTTATGCCCACAAATCTTTATGGTCCGCGAGATAACTTCCACCTCGAACGTAGCCATGTTTTGCCGGCTATGATTCGTAAAATGCATCTTGCAAAAATGCTGATGGACAATGATGAAGCCGGGTTGAGAGCTGATTTTGACCGTATGCCCGTAAACGGAGTCACAGGACAATCTTCTTTTATCGAAATAAAATCACAATTAAAAAATTATGGAATTGAAGACGATGCTCTAAAACTTTGGGGAACGGGAACTCCTTTAAGAGAATTTCTTTGGAGTGAAGACATGGCCGATGCTTCAGTACACATTCTTGAAAACGTATCTTTCAACGATTTAAAAGGCAATAACCCTGAAATTCGGAACTGTCACATCAACATTGGCACAGGTGAAGAGCTATCTATTTCCCAATTAGCCGAAATTATCAAGCAAGAAGTCAGATATAATGGGACTATTTTATGGGACTCGACCAAGCCCGACGGGACTATGCGTAAATTATGCGATGTTTCAAAATTGCACTCATTAGGCTGGCACCACACTGTTGAAATCAACGACGGCATACATCGATTATATACATGGTATTTGAATCAATAATAGAAAACACGACATACTTCTGCTCAACATTTATAATACTGCTTATATGCGAGCTTTTGTATTTCCGTGTAGCTCGGAGATGCTTGATTGGAGACAAAGTAACAAAACGGTCTTCGCATCACGAATACAAATTGACCGGTGGAGGTATAATTTTTATAATAGCCGCATTCATATACTATTTGTGGTATGGAACAGCGATTAATCTCATGCTTATTGGAGCTATTGTGCTTGCAACGATTAGTTTCATTGATGACATTAAAAACACCTCTCCTGTACTGCGTCTTGTAATTCACTCGATTATTATATTTGCCACATTCTCATACATAATCAAGTGGGGCTACATTGATATATTTATAGTAGTATTGGTGTGTGGGGTCGGTTTTATCAATGCCTATAATTTCATGGACGGAATTAACGGCATAACAGCCGGCTACTCATTGGTAACATTATCCACCCTACTCTACCATTTTAACGGCTTGCCCAATGCCCCTACAACGTTTATTATAACGCTGATTATCGCAACTCTAATATTTGCTTTTTTCAATTTCAGAAAAAATGCAGTATGTTTTGCCGGAGATGTTGGGTCAATCACAATGGGATACTTTATCCTATACCTGATAATTGAACTGATATGGGCAAGAGCTGATGCGACATGCATTGTGTTTGTTATGGTCTACGGTATTGACACTGTTTATACAATCTTTCAGCGATTGTTTATGGGTGAGGACATTTTCACGCCACATCGGCATCATCTGTATCAAGTACTCGTCAATCAATGGAAAATACCACATTGCCTTGTATCCACCTACTATGCCGGAATCCAGCTATCCATTAATATTATCTACTTCATTATTCCACAAGACTATAAATGGACCTACGTCATATTTGTCATCATGACACTTTCAACAATCTATTTCCTTACAAAACGGTCTATTAGAAGCAAAAGAAATTAATAAACTATTCTCAGACAAAGCCATACCGATATAAAATATTATTGGTGTCCGATAAAACTTTTTTT
>CAZBUT010000277.1:0-2619 GCA_964495165.1 uncultured Muribaculaceae bacterium
CAGCCTTGGGTATAAGGCAAAAGGATACCCCGATATTTACCGTCTTAATCTCGATGGTAAAAAGATATATTTCCCGATAGATAGTCTTGAAACTGTTACTGTGACAACAACGGCTGATGGGTTTGATCGTGATTACATTATTTCAGGATCACCTGCGGCTGATATGATGATGACTATTGACCGCAAGGTTAGTGATGTTGTGAAAGCAAAAGGGGAAGCTGCTGTTGCTTCTGATTCATTGCTAAAACGCGAGATTGGCTCAATTCTATTGAGCGATCCGTCGGGAGTAGTAGCTTATTATATTATAAATAAGAGGGTTGGAAATACATTGTTGTATAATCCTTCAAACAAGTCAGATCTTCGTATTATTGGAGCTGTGGCAAATGCATTTGCTGAATTGCGCCCTAATGATCCTCGTACTCAATATTTAAAAAACATGTTTTTGTCTAATCGCAGAGCAATGTTGCCGACAGAATCATTTGTGAATGATACGGTATATGTTAATGAAACACCGCTTATAGATATTGAATTGAGTGATTATACGGGAGAAACGCATAGCCTGCGAGAACTGGCGTCTCAAGGAAAAGTCGTTGTGCTCAACTTTACGTTATATGGAGCAGAACAATCTCCGGCATATAATATTGAACTGGCTAAGATTTATAACAAACGTAAATCAAGCGGTTTTGAAATTTACCAGGTGTCGGTTGATGAAGATGAATTCATGTGGAAGCAAACCGCAAAGAATCTGCCGTGGATTACAGTTTACAATTCACCGGTTACCGGAGCAGCAAATTTGGTAAACTATAATGTAAGAACACTTCCAACAATGTTTGTTATCAATAGAAAAGGAGAACTTGTTGAACGTGTAGATGATTTGTCAAAACTTGATGCTGTTTTGTCTAAATATATGTGATATATTGCGTGAGATTATAAGATTGATGAGTTAAATAAAAAGCATCATATCAAATTTTCGTAATGAATCATGATATGATGCTTTTTATGAACTGATCTGTCGTGAGCTCTATTTTATGATTAATCGAGTGGCAGCCGATTCATCAGATTTAAGTATATACATTCCCGGTGCAAGTCCATTTGTTGTAATTGTACCCGAATCATCAACTGTTACTTGTTTGACAAGAACTCCTCCGAGTGAGTAAATGCCGATTGTAGAGCCTTGTTTTACACTTGGCGCGTAAACCGGAGTTCCGGCAAATACCGGGTTTGGATAAATGTTTAGACTTGGATTGTTGATGATTACTTCCTCTATGCCTGTTGGCTCTCCGTAAATTTGTTCAAATTTAGAAATTTGTATTTCATACTCAGTGTCTTTTGCGGAAGTACCCATTGTGAAAGATATTTCAGAAAAAGAGAAGGGGTATATGGCATTATTTAAAAAATTGTAATCCCCTAAGTTTGCAGATAGGATATTGTTTGTGTTTTTTTCTAACTGTTCGCTGCTTAATGATATTGAACCTCTTTCACCAAATTTGTTTGTGAAGGATATTGATATTGTCTTGATTATAGCTTCACCCGGATTGATTTCCATCCTTAATTCATGGGGTAAACCATATGTTGAAAATTTACTGGCTAATTTGATGTAAGCTCCTCGAGAACTGCCATTACCGGTATATGATAATTTTAAGCCATCATCTATCTTGCTAATTTTAAGGTTAGTGCCACCGGCTTGTTTTAGTGACCATGTGGTATCGGTAAACTCAGGCAAAACTGTCAATGTTTCTGTCTCGGGAATCTCAACTGCTATTTCAACTGTGTCTTTGAAATTTTCGGAAGCTCCGAAAAGTCTTGATGTGCCATTTTTTAGCCCTAAAACTTTGCCGTCTGATATAGAGCATATATCTTCGTTTTCGATATTCCAATTAACACTTGCAGCATCAACATCGTAAGTGAAATTGCCTATTTCGGCATTCATTTGAATAGGATAAGATTTTCGGTTATCAACGATATAAGCATCATATATTAAGTTTAGTGGGGTGTGAATAGTGTTTATGAGTTGCTTTGTTGTGATGCCGTTGTGCTCGGCATAGATATAACCACTTGAAACAGACTCTGATGCGATAAATTCATTGCTCTCGTTGATAGTCCCGATATTGGGGTCGCATGTCAGTGTTACATTTTCAAGATCTTTGGTTTTTAGAACTCCATATTGGTTGTATCCGTATAAGACTGGTCTGAATCGAGCAGTTATAGGTACATTGTATTGACGCGCTTCAAATGCGATTTGAGCAATAGCGTCATCGGCCGGTGCATTAGAATAAATGAGCATGCCATTGCCTACAGCACGTTCGTTGCCGTCTGACGGATGATTCTTGTATTCACCATTAACCACCATGCCGGATGATCCGCCTCCGTCAAGATTGATGCCATCCCATGCGCCAAGCCATTTTAATATGCGTCCTTCATCATCGAGTGAAACGCCGGCAGAGCCTGTCCAACGACCATCTACGACAACTGAATATACTGTTTTTCTGTCTTGTGAAATGCCCATGAATGTACGGGGGTGTATATCCGGATTCCCTGAAATGACAACCTCGCCTCCTTGTATAATAAAATGACCGCTACCGCCTAATGCTACTTTTATGTGTGTGACCGCTGATTGTG
>CAZBUT010000278.1:0-2612 GCA_964495165.1 uncultured Muribaculaceae bacterium
CAACGGCTTTATGATCTTGTCGATTCATTAAAATTTGCTATTGTCAAAAAAGCCGATGGTGTTGACGGAGATGTTAACACGATCGTTCATCGTGATGACCTTGAAGCAGCATCGGTCGTGATGCTTTCTCCCACAAAGCGTGAAGGCGAGAAACTACGTCTGTCGATTGATGTATATCGCGACTATATAGCATCATTAATGACCGATTCAGTGAAACGTGCCAACATAGAACGTTCGCTATCGACTGCTTCGGTGACAAGAAGTGGCACGCTTGGCGGTCAGAAATGGGAAGAAGCTAAATTTGACACTCAGCCGGTTGTTGCTGCGGTGACTTTGCTTGCAAAGTTGCAAAGCGATATCAGATATGCCGAGGGTGAGGCTCTTACGACATTGCTTTCTAATGTAGATGCCGGTGATGTGAGAGTAAATGAATTGAATGCATTTGTTATTCCCCAGTCGCGAAATGTGATGAGAGGAAGCAAATATTCAGCCAATATAGTGCTTGCAGCTGTTGATACTACTCAACGTCCGTTGATTGTTGTCAATGGCGAGAAACTTGCCAATGAACGTGGATTGTATGAATTAGTGACAGGCAGCACCGGAACATTTGACTACATAGGTTATCTTGAAGTGCCTCATGGCGATGGAACAGTGACCCGACATGATTTTTCATCATCATATACAGTAATCGAGCCGACGGCAACTGTTTCGGCGACAATGATGAATGTGCTGTATGCCGGTATCGATAATCCAATGAGTATATCGGTTCCCGGAGTGGCGACAAATGCGGTTACTGCTACGATGACAAATGGTACACTCGCTAAAAACGGAGATGCATGGGTCGCTCGCCCTACAAAGGTTGCTGAAGATGCGGTAATAACAGTCAATGCCAATATGGACGGCAGTCAACAGACGGTGGCTACAATGACTTTCCGTGTTCGCAAATTGCCCGATCCGTCACCCTATATATCATTTACCGACTCAAAGGGTAATGTTGAACGTTATAAAGGTTCACGTCCGTTTGCTAAAACTTTGTTGCTCCAGGCATCGGGTCTTGAAGCGGCAATTGACGATGACCTGCTTAATATACAATTTAAAGTGTTGAGTTTTGAAACCGTATTTTTCGACTCAATGGGAAATGCCATTCCCGAGGTGTCAAACGGCGCAAGTTTCTCTCAACGCCAAAAAGACTCCTTCCGTAGGTTGTCGCGCGGGAAGCGATTTTATATCTCTCGAGTTAAAGCTATCGGTCCCGACGGTATAGAACGAGACCTTGCTCCAATGGAGGTTATTGTTAATTGATAATGTAAATGAGTTCAATTTATAAAAAATGAAACAATTGAAAAGATATGCCATAATAGCTGTTGCAGCACTGACAATGAGTATTTCGGCAATAGCTCAAGATTCATCATCGAGTAGCGGTGTCATGCGCCGAAGCAGAACCGATCGCAATAAAGAAAGTGAATCTACAGGGACGCAAGTCACAGGACGTATGCAGCAGTTTTATGAGCAATCGGAACAGAGTGAAGCCGATTTGGCTTGGATGAGGGTAATTTATCGTCAGCTTGATTTGACAAACGATAAAAACGCTCCTTTATATTATCCCGAAGAGCCTACAGCCGATCAAGAAAGCCTCTTCCGTATAATAATGCGACTGCTTGCCAACAATCAAGTGGCGGCGTATGAATACCTTGACGGGCGGGAAGTGTTTACCGACCAATATCGCATAAAAGTCAAGGATATGCTTGACCGTTTCCACATATTATATACCGATGCAAAAGGCTCGACCGAGAAAAATCCTAAATTTGTGATAGAGGAGAGTGATGTGCCAGCCAACGAGGTATTGTCGTATTATTTGCTCGAACGTTGGGAATTTGATTCGCGCAGTAATCGCATGAAAACAAGAGTTGAGGCTATATGCCCGGTATTGCATCGTGCCGGTGACTTTGGCGGAGAACCAATCAAATATCCGATGTTTTGGATTAAGTTTGATGTCTTGCGTCCATATCTTGCACAGCAATATATCTTCATCGATGATGATAACAACCTCCCCAAATACACCTATGACGATTTCTTCTTGATGACTATGTATGAGGGTGACATTTACAAGACACGTAACTTGAAAAACAAGTCGATGATGCAGCTTTACCCCGATCCCGATGATATGAAGCGCGCTCAAGACAGCATACAAAACCGACTTGAATCTTTTGAAGACAAATTGTGGGTTCCTTCAAGAGAAGAAGTGATTGCCGCACGTGAAGCTAAGGAAAAAGCCGCGCTTGGAGACTCGACACAGATAGAAGCTCGTGATGAAGAACCTGCAAAAGAAGAAAAAGTAACTCGCACATCGCGCGGAAACAAAAAGAAACCGGCAAAAGTAAAAGAAGCAAAAGTTAAAAAATCAAGCGGCTCGGCAGTCCGCTCCGTCCGCCGCCGCAAATAACCAAAAGCATAAAAACAGAAAAAACCTCTATTCATTTAGAGGTTTTTCTGTTTTTAGATATTTAGAGTGATCAATTATTGACGACCTGAAACTGTTACGTCGCGAGAAATCTTTGCCTGACTTCGTCAACGCGTACCCCAAAAATCATCATTGAATAGTTTTTCGATAG
>CAZBUT010000279.1:0-2603 GCA_964495165.1 uncultured Muribaculaceae bacterium
GCTCGCCGTGGATGTAGCATATCTTCTCGTTACGGTTTACTCTCAGATTACGGAATGTGATGTCGGGTTCGTAGACACTGCGCGAAACGTTATAAGCCCATTGCTGTGAAATGTGGCTGCGTCGCAACACGGCTCTGACTCTTGCCAACACTTCGCTTATGACAAATGGTTTTGTTATGTAGTCGTCTCCACCGATGTTCAGCCCCATGACTTTGTCATCTTCGCCGTCAAGGGCAGAGCAAAATATGATAGGCGTATTTTCGGTTGCTGTGGAATTTTTGAGCCGTTTGGCAAAATCAAAGCCACTCAATTTTTCCATCATGATGTCGACTATAAATAATGAGTAGCTCGATAGGTCAAGGGTGAGTGCCTCTTCTGCGCTAAAGGCGCATTCTGCTTCGTAACCTTCTTTTTCAAGGTTGTATTTTAGAATCTCGCATATAGATTCCTCGTCGTCGATAACAAGTATTCTAATTCTCATGGCGATATCAATTGTGACGATAAAGTTACAAATAAGCTACGAAATTAGAAGTTAAACAAGGTTAAATAGTGAACAAACTTGTAGCGACGATGTTATGTAGGTATAATTACTATATTTGCACTGTGTTTTCATGGTATTAGATTTAAGGTTAAGGGATTGCCGGTTGTCGTGAGACAGCCGGCTGTTCTTTTATCGCATGGCGGGAAAACAGTTTGTTGTTATGATTTTCCACTTGTTGGAATCGCGATCAATTGTAACAAAAAGGGCTTCGGTTTCCGATTCGTTTTCTATCAAAGAGATCGCCTTGTCAAGAGGTAATGCCATACATGCGGTTGCAAGCGCATCGGCCTTCATTGCTGTGGGTGCTATGACTGTTACGCTTAAAGTTGATGTTTCCACCGGGTAGCCTGTAATCGGACTTATTGTGTGCCCGATTTTACCTCTGTCTGTCGACTTGTAGTTACGGTAGTTACCCGAGGTTGCAATACCACAGTTGCCGGTGTTTATTATGGTAAGTTGCGAGTGTGTTACGGTTGAGTCGTTGTTAATCGGTGCGTCAATCATTATTTTCCATTTCTCACCCGATTGATTCATGCCGGCTGTGACAATTTCGCCTCCTATTTCAATCATAAAATCATAGCAATTGTTGCGTTTTAGCATTTCGCCAATGAGGTCGCAACCAAACCCTTTTGAAATTGCGCTGAAATTAAATTCAGTGTGAGGGTGTTTTTTTATAATAGTGTTTCCGTCAAGATAGCAGTCTCTGATTCCAACCAATGGCAGAGTACTGTCGATCAGTTGCCGGGAGGGTTCAGTGTTGCAATTGCGGTATCCAAATCCCCATATGTTTACAAGAGGTGCGACTGTCGGGTCAAATGCTCCTTCGCTTTTTGCGGATACTTCCTGTGAAACAGTGAAGACCTGTCTGAGCATGTTGTCGGTTGCCATGCTTTCGTTGCGATTTATGCGGCTTATAGTCGAGCTGTCGCAAAATGGGGATAGAGATAACTCAACCTGTCTCATTATGAGATGAATCGAATCGCTTAAGTCAACGAGTGAGTTGTATTTGATGTGAAACGTAGTATTCCATACGGCTCCGTCGCATTGTCTATAACCCGCTTTCTGAATGCAACTTGTTGTCGCAGTGATAGTTAATATTAGTGTGAAGATAGTTAGACGCATTGAAAACGAAATTTTGTGTAAAAATAAACATTTGGTATAAACAATTTTATTAAAATTACGTTATAAAAGTATATCAAGTTATAACCATAAGACATAAACGCATTAAAATTACTGTTATGAAGCCCTCTTTTTTATTTCTTGCGCAAGGTTTTGAGGAGATAGAAGCCTTGACTGTTGTTGATGTTATGCGCCGTGCCGGTATGGACGTGAAAACGGTGTCGGTAACAGCTGATAAGTGTGTGCAAGGAGCGCATGGCATAATTGTTGAAGCCGATTTGACAATAGCTGAAGCAAGTGTTGGTGAAGCCGAATGGCTTATAGCTCCGGGTGGTATGCCGGGATCTGCAAATCTTGCCGAATGTGATAAATTGACAAAAGCCTTGAAAATGCATTATGCTAATGGCGGTAAGATTGCTGCTATATGTGCTGCTCCGGCTGTGGTACTTGCCCCTCTTGGAATATTGGACGGTAAAGATGCTACATGTTATCCCGGCTTTGAGGATCAGTGCCCGAAATCGGTGATGCGGGATACCCCTGTTGTGGCATTGAGTACAATTATAACTGCCAATGGTCCCGCGACTGCATTGCGTTTTGCTCTTGCAATTGTTGCAAACTCAATGGGTGAAAATATAGCTCATGAGGTAGGAAGCGGTATGTTGTTTTATCCCAAAGAGATCAACTTTTATTTTTAACATTATCTCAAAATTTATTTGGATGCAGATAGAAATGATATACGCTTAAGCAATCTATCGAAGCACCCTTAAAAAATATGAAATAATTTCAAGCGATGTTTTGATTTTCATGGGTAGTTGTATGCTTGAGTTAACAAGTGTGTAACTGCCCATGCTTTTTTATGCGGTTTTGTGATAAAACCGGAATATTATATATTTCGCCGATTCTTACTGCTCTTGGCAAAAAGGTGCAATTGAAAATGCCAACA
>CAZBUT010000280.1:0-2601 GCA_964495165.1 uncultured Muribaculaceae bacterium
TATAGTTTTTGAAAAATCCACAAAATTCAATACGTTTGTAAATTGACATAAATAATAATAGTCAATGACATCTGATTTTGTGAATAATTGCGCTTTATAAAACTCATAATCCCCTAAATTGCAATTGGAAAATATATCCTTTGCTGATTTATTCATAAACAAACCCGTTAATACCGTCGTAGAAACGATGTCGGTGAGTTTTGCTCTGCGAGACAACACCAAACCGCCCAAATCAGGAGTGAAATCAGGTCTTTTAAAGGCATCAATATACTTACAAAACGCATAAACAGCATTTGCGTTTTGGCACTTTTTCTTATATTCGGGCGTGAATTTCCAAGATTGTGGATAATCGCTTCCTACAATTTTAGGATTGTCGTCAAAGTCAATGAGATAGTACATAGTTTTACCGTTTATTTTTCTTTGAATCAGGTGAGGTCATCGGGCAAATATGATGCGCAAACGTTCCCACAACGTGGGTTTTGGCATTTTGACATGAATATTGGTGACGTTGTCTCTTTTATTTAAAAATATAATAGTCGAATGTAATATGATGGCTATCTCGTCTTCAAAATTTTCTATTCCGTGAATGAGTTTCAATGGCAAAGACTTAAACGGAGATCGAGCATCGATGCTGCCTATCGTGAGTTTATCATCAGCGATTTTAATACCATGCATCTCTGCAACTTCATCATTCAAATATGACAAATTTAGTTTACCGGACGATGTCGGACGCCTGCGGTAAGTCTTGTATATCTCATTTATGACTTTCTTGGTAATCATACTAATGTGAATTTACAGGTTGCCAATGTGACGTACAATACAAAGATACGGCCTTGTGTCTGAAATGATAACAATATGCCGGTGATAGGGTTCGCTCATTTATGCTATTTTAACAAAAAACGGTAGCTTCCGCAATGGAAGCCACCGTCAAAAATTTATGATACGATCGTTTTATCCAAGGAAGCTGAGAAGCACACCGGCAGCAACAGCCGAACCGATAACACCAGCCACATTTGGACCCATTGCATGCATCAGCAAGTAGTTTGACGGGTCATATTCAAGTCCAATATTGTTTGATATACGCGCTGACATAGGCACAGCCGAAACACCGGCATTACCAATAAGCGGATTGAGTTTCTTCTCCTTGGGCAATACAAGGTTGAACAATTTCACAAACAATACACCCGATGAAGATGCAATGATAAATGCCATGAAGCCGAGGAAGAAGATACCGATAGTTTCCAATGTCAAGAACTCTGATGCCTGAGTAGAAGCACCCACAGTCATACCAAGGAGTATGGTAACGATATCGGTTAACGCGTTGCTTGCAGTCTTGGCAAGACGGGTTGTCACACCACATTCACGCAACAAGTTACCGAAGAAAAGCATACCGAGCAATGGAAGAGCTGTAGGAACAACAAAGCATGTCAACAATAGACCGACAATCGGGAAAATGATTTTCTCGTTCTGAGACACGGCGCGAGCCGGTTTCATCTTTATTACACGCTCTTTCTTGGTTGTAAACAATCGCATCAACGGTGGCTGTATCACAGGCACGAGTGCCATATATGAATAAGCCGACACTGCGATTGCTCCCATCAAGTTGGGTGCGAGTTTTGATGACAGGAAGATTGCTGTAGGACCGTCAGCGCCACCAATGATAGCGATTGCACCGGCTTGGTCAGGAGCAAACCCAAGAGCTAAAGCTACCATATAGGCACCAAAAATACCAAATTGAGCCGCAGCACCCACAAGCATCAACTTGGGATTGGCAATCAATGCGGTAAAGTCGGTCATAGCTCCGATTCCGAGGAAAACTAACGGAGGATACCAACCTGCGCTTACACCATTATACAAGATATTCAATACTGTACCCTCTTCATAGATACCAACTTCCATACCGGGAGCAAACGGTATATTTCCTATAAGGATACCAAAACCGATGGGCACAAGCAACATCGGCTCAAAATTTTTCTTAATAGCAAGCCAAAGGAAAAAAATACCTACAGCGAGCATCACAAAATGCTCCCATGTGGCATTGTGAAAACCTGTCATTTCCCAGAAGGTACTCAGGTTGCCTGTCATAAATTCAGTTAATGACTGTTCACTCATAGTTTACTTTTTTATTCGAGAGTGATTAATACATTTCCTTCAAGCACAGAGTCTCCAACGCCCACATTTACAGAAGCAACCTTTCCGTCACGACCGGCATGGATTGAATTTTCCATTTTCATTGCCTCAAGACCGATTACAACGTCAGATGCTTTAACTGTATCACCAACTTTTACCTTGATGTTTACAATTACACCTGGAAGCGGAGCTTTGATAGCATATCCGCCTGTGGGAGCTGATGCCGGTTTTGAAATAACCTTTGCTCCTGTTTCTGTGCGCGGAGCTGCAGATGGACGGGGCTTGCTAACTATTGTTGTTGCTTCTTTCTTCTCAAGTTCGACTGTATAGGGAGTACCGTTAACTTCAACTTGAGCAATGTTGTTGTCAATGTCACCTACGGCAACTTTGTAAACGTTACCGTTGATTTTATACTTATATTCTTTCATTTTTAGTAATGTTTATAAAGTTATAGATGAATTACCGGCGAGG
>CAZBUT010000281.1:0-2586 GCA_964495165.1 uncultured Muribaculaceae bacterium
GTCACAACTCCGGGTGGCATAACAATCAAGGGGCTTAATGCAATGGAAGCTCACGGTTTTACCAATGCGGTGATTCAAGGCATCAAATCTTCGATATAGCTAATAACGTTTAATCAAATTATATTGAGACGTGTCGGTAAATAAAGTAATACTTGTAGGAAATGTCGGTGCCGATCCGGTTATTCGTTACATCGACGGCAATGGAAATGGAAAGCCTGTAGCATCGCTCTCTTTGGCGACTACAGAGAGAGCTTACACATCATCAAGCGGAGCGCAAATCCCGGAGCGCACAGAGTGGCATAATCTTGTCATGTGGGATAAGTCGGCAGAGATTGCCGAGAAATATATTCGCAAAGGCACAAAACTTTATGTCGAAGGCAAATTGCGTACTCGCACGTGGGAAGATCGCAATGCCATTAAACGAACGGTCACAGAAATTTACGTTGAGAATTTTGATATACTTTCTCGTCCACAGCAATAAAAAAGCGGTCAATTGACCGCTTTTTTATTGCTATTGTATCGTTATTGTTGGTCGAAGCCTCGGGGCTCGGGCTTTGGTAATTACTGTTACTTCTTGGGTATTCTGAGTCGTTGCCCTACATTGATACGAGTACCCTTGATACCGTTGAGACGCTGTATCTGTTTCACGGTAACGCCATATCTTTGTGCGATTTTTCCAAGGTTATCACCTTTGCGCACTTTATACCACGTATATTGTTGTTCTTTAGTGGGCTTTTTCTTGATTTCCGGCTTCGGGTTGTTGGTTTCGGGTTTAGTCTCTTGGGCTTGAACTGTTGCCACTTCTTGTTGCTCGGGTTGCCCGTTTTCGATGACAATTGAGTCGGTCTGTGCCGTTGTGCTGTTGTTGGTTACTATCGAATCTTCATCAGTCGGCAACTGTTGCGGACTCACCTTTGGCTTATAGTTTCTGTCAATTCTCACTTTTTGTGTAGTGATAATTTTCAGTCTTTGACCTCGTTTCAAAGTGTTTTTGCGCAATCCGTTCCATTGCTTGATCTCTTTTTGGCTCACTCCGTAAGTGCGCGCAACCTTCTTGAGTGTTTCGCCACGTTTTACGGTATGATATTTTACTACTTCACGAGTCTCATATTCGGGATGTTGCGGGTTGTACTTGTCGGCTTTATACTCAAGTATCTTGTCGAGACTCATGATAAAGCTGTGTATCTGCTGTGACGGCAGGGTGAGAGTATATGTGTGGATATGTCCCGGAATCACATCTTTCAGATATTGCGGGTTTAGTGCGCGTATCTCTTCAACCGGTATATCAAGTATCTCAGAGATTTGGTCAAAGTGAATGCGGTTGTTGACATGTACGGTGTCGGTGATTAGAGGACGTTTTGCCAAAGCCGGGCTTATATTATGAACATTGTAGTAGTTCATGATGTAGCAAGCGGCTATAAATGTAGGCACGTATGAACGAGTCTCGGCAAGAAGATAGTCATATATTGTCCAGAAATCATATTTGCTTTGCCCAGAACGCCTTATCGCTTTGTTTACGTTGCCTGGCCCGCTGTTGTAGGCGGCTATCGCCAAATGCCAATCTCCGTAAGTTTTATATAGCGATTGCAGATATTCAACAGCTTTGCCTGTTGCTTTATAGGTGTCGCGACGCTCGTCGACATAGTTGTTTATTTCCAATCCTAATCCTTTGGCTGTCGGGCGCATGAACTGCCACAAGCCCACTGCATTGGCACGTGAACGGGCTGTTGGGATAAGCGCCGATTCCACTACTGCAAGATATTTCAGTTCTTCAGGCATTCCTCGCTTTTCAAGTTCTTGCTCAAAAATGGGCATATAGTAGAGGCTCTTTCCGAGCATTGTTTCTACCAATTCGTTTTTGCGGATATACATTTTGATGAAACTTAGCACCGTAGGGTTATAAGTCATCTCTATAACGCAGGGCAGTTTATCCAATCTGTCGATAATCTCCTGGTCGTTCAGGGTATTGTCAACCTCTCCTTTGTGGTTTTCATCGAGTTGCACATAGTTTTGCAGATACCAACTCTCTTTCATCTTTTGGACATCGGTCTCGAAACTC
Organism: uncultured Muribaculaceae bacterium; assembly: GCA_964495165.1. Classification (GTDB taxonomy): domain Bacteria; phylum Bacteroidota; class Bacteroidia; order Bacteroidales; family Muribaculaceae; genus RGIG4079. The sequence continues at coordinate 2,060 of CAZBUT010000281.1, forward strand.
TCCGGCGGAACTATTTTGCTGTCGTTGAGCGAATGTTTTATGTCGAGTATTGAGTCATCGGCCATTGTACACAATGCCGAGCAGCCTATGATGAGTGTGAATAGAAACTTTTTCATCATTGTTTTAGGTAAAGGTGTGTTAAAGGGTTAAAAACAAAATGCCCAATGGACTCCCACAGCAGGCAACTTGTCGCGTGAATCCTGTATGAGCGTTGGCGAGACTTGCATTGACAAGTCGGGCGATATATCAAATTGAGACAACGATGCATCGACATAGGCATCTATCATGGCAAGAAAATAGACTCCCACCATGCATATTATGCACAGGTCGCGGTTTTGTCTGAAATAGTTTTTTCGGCTTTTGAGCGTATTGGTGAGCCACGATTTGTCCAGATCCTCTTCTTTGGTTGTCGAGGGAAAAAAGTCCATGTAGCTTTTGGTCGTGGGGTCGGTGTCCATGATGTCGCGATATGCTCGCGTGTAATCGCTCAACATGCGGTTGTTCCATGATGTCGCATATCCAAGCCC
>CAZBUT010000282.1:0-2583 GCA_964495165.1 uncultured Muribaculaceae bacterium
GTTGCATCGACAAGATGACGAAATCACTGAAATAGCTACAGGGCAGGGATAACCACGTTAAAATTCGCTGGTGAAGTGGAATCGTATTTTCGGGAAGTCGCTTTGAGCCATTTGCAAAACATAGTTTGAATCGGCAAGAAATACATCACGTCCTTCACGGTCTATTGCCATAAACTGATGTTTGCGTTTTTTGAATGCGGCAAGAGCATCGGTGTCATCACTCTCAATCCAACACGCTTTGTACAAAGATATAGGCTCCCAACGACATTGCGCGCCATATTCATTAAGCAAACGGTATTGAATGACTTCAAACTGCAACTGACCGACTGTTCCGATAATCTTGCGTCCATTAAATTGATTCACAAACAATTGTGCAACACCTTCGTCCATAAGCTGCTGAACACCTTTTTCAAGTTGTTTGGACTTCATCGGATCGGTATTCTCGATATACTTAAACATCTCGGGAGAGAAACTTGGCAACCCTTTGAAATGAAGTTGTTCTCCGGAAGTCAGCGTATCTCCAATCTTGAAGTTTCCGGTATCGGGAATACCTACTATATCTCCGGGGTATGCTTCATCAACAATGTTTTTTTTCTGTGCCATGAAAGCCGTAGGAGCAGCAAATTTCATCATTTTTCCGGAACGTATATGCTTATAGTTGGCATTACGTTCAAATTTTCCGGAACATATTTTGACAAACGCAATACAACTGCGGTGATTGGGATCCATGTTTGCATGAATCTTGAACACAAAACCTGAGAATGACTCTTCTTCAGGCTTAATTTCCCGTTCTTCGGCTACGATTGGACGCGGAGAGGGAGCTATCTTGACAAAGCAATCGAGCAACTCTTTGACGCCAAACGTATTAAGCGCCGAACCGAAAAACACAGGAGCGGTTTTTCCTTTGAGATATTCATCTACGCTAAAATCGGGATATACACCTTCGATCAATTCAAGATCCTCACGCAACTTTTGCGCATCATTGGCTCCGACATTCTCATCTATGCGCAAATCATTTACATCGTCTATCTCAACACGCTCAGAAACACGTTGTTTATTGGGCGTGAACAAATCAAGCGTTTGCTCATAAATATTATATACACCTTTGAATTTAGCACCTATATTTATAGGCCAACTCAGAGGACGCACGGCAATTTTCAATTCAGCCTCAAGCTCATCAAGAATCTCAAACGGGTCGCGACCTTCACGGTCAAGTTTATTCACAAATATAATAACCGGAGTGTTACGCATTCGGCACACTTCCATCAACTTACGAGTCTGTTGCTCAACGCCTTTAGCTACGTCGACAACTATTATAACACTATCGACAGCTGTCAGAGTGCGATAAGTATCTTCGGCAAAATCTTGGTGACCCGGTGTATCAAGAATATTGATTTTATAATCTCCATAGTTAAAACCCATTACTGAAGTTGCAACCGAAATACCACGTTGTTTTTCAATTTCCATCCAGTCGGACGTTGCTGTTTTTTTGATTTTATTTGATTTGACAGCGCCGGCAATATGAATTGCACCGCCAAACAACAATAGTTTTTCGGTCAAAGTAGTTTTTCCCGCGTCAGGGTGACTTATAATCGCAAATGTGCGACGGCGACTTATTTCTTCTGAAAGATTTGCCACAATATTATCTTGTTATTATTTGTTATCAGCTGATTTAATTCTATCTATACACCCTTTAAGACTTTCTTCCCAATGTGGAATATTAATCCCGTATGTCGCTTTTATCTTTGATTTGTTTAAAATTCCGTATGCCGGTCGGCTGGCAGGAGTAGGGTAGTCCTCTGTAGGAATAGGCTGCACATCACATGTCGTGATTCCGGCAATACGGTGAATTGCCTTAGTGAAATCATACCATGAGCAAGCGCCTTCATCGCTGAAATGGTATATACCCTCTACCCATTGATGTGAACATAAAATCTTGTAAATAGCCTCGACCAAGTCATAGGAATATGTAGGTGTTCCTATTTGATCAGACACAACCCTCAGTTTTGTTTTCTCCTGACCAAGGGTTATCATCGTCTTTACAAAATTTTTGCCATAAGGCGAATATAGCCAACCGGTGCGTATTATTATACTATCGGGGGCAAGAGCAAGCAACGCTGTTTCTCCGGTTCGTTTTGTTGTACCATACTGCGAAATAGGATTCACCTTATCCGACTCCTTGTAGGGGCGGTGAGCTGTACCGTCAAAAACATAATCGGTTGATATATGAATAATCTTTGCGCCAACGGCATCAGCCGCATTAGCAATGTTTTTTACTGCATCGATATTCACAGCGGCACACATAGCTTTATCTTCTTCGGCCTTATCTACAGCAGTATATGCCGCGCAATTTACGATATGCGTAATTTCGTTTTTCAACACATACAATTCAACAGCCTTGGCATCAGTCAGATCCAATTCGTCAATATCGGTATATAATGTTATGCCGGGCTTTTCTTTCTCCAGCAAATTACGCATCTCAGTACCCAATTGTCCGTTTGCGCCGGTAACAAGAATTTTCATACAATTCAAATTTGACTGCAAAGATACGATTTTTACCTCACATTCCCTAACCCACACCCA
>CAZBUT010000283.1:0-2574 GCA_964495165.1 uncultured Muribaculaceae bacterium
GCAAGGCAGTTGTCGAAATCCCCAATAAAAAGATTACAGCAGAGATTAAGTCGCTAAACAGCAAGCAACTTGATATGTCGGTGCGTATGCCTGCAGCTTATCGTGAAAAGGAATTGGAAATACGTAATTTGGTGTCACATCGACTTGAACGTGGTAAGGTCGATCTTGTTGTGACTGTTGAAACAATACATGAAGATGCTTCAATTACGCTTAATATCCCTTTAATGGCAACATACAAATCTCAGATAGAAAAGATGTCTCAAGAATTGTCAATTTCGTTACCTGATGATTGGTATAGTGTATTGCTGCGCTTTCCTGATACAATGAAAAGCGAGACAGCAAATTCATTGGCAGAAGAGGAAAGTGTCGCACTGTTGAAAGCCGTGAGTGATGCCGTTGAGGAACTGATGATGTTCCGTGAACAGGAAGGGCGAAAACTTGCCGACTTTTTTGCCGTGCGCATTGCAAACATCAGAAACCTGCTTACCGAGATTCCTAAATATGAGGTAGAACGTGTAGCCAAAATACGTTCGCGCATAGAGGACGGTCTTGCAAAACTCGATCAGGTAGATTACGATAGAGCGCGTCTTGAACAAGAAATGATTTATTATATCGAGAAATTAGATATTAATGAAGAAAAGCAACGGTTGACTCAGCATCTTAATTATTTTTTGGAAACAATGGATGCCGGTCATGGTCAAGGAAAGAAACTTGGATTCATTTCCCAAGAAATGGGGCGTGAAATAAACACCCTTGGTTCTAAAAGCAATCATGCTGAGATGCAGAAACTTGTCGTTCGTATGAAAGATGAACTTGAACAGATAAAAGAACAAGTGTTGAACGTCATGTAAATTATTATGGGTGGAAAAATTATTATTATATCGGCGCCCTCTGGTTGTGGAAAATCAACGATAATCAATGCAATATTAAATCTTGGAGATATAGATATGCAATTTTCTGTATCTGCAACAAGTCGCTTGCCAAGAGTAGGGGAGGTGCACGGTGTAAACTATTTCTTTTTAAGCGAAGATGAATTTCGGGAGAAAATTGCTCAAGATGCTTTTGTTGAATATGAAGAGGTTTATCCCGGACGTTTTTACGGAACGCTTAAAAGTGAGGTGGAGCGTATTTGTGATTCCGGTCATAACGTGATATTAGATATCGATGTTAAAGGAGGCGTTAATGTAAAACGTATGTATGGGGCACGGGCTGTGAGTATTTTCATAATGCCGCCGTCTGTCGAAGAATTGCGTCGCCGTCTTGTCGCTCGGGCTACTGATGCTGCCGATGTCATAGATGAGCGAGTGGGTAAGGCCGCTTATGAGATTGGATTTGCCCCGCAATATGACCATTGCATTGTAAACGATGATTTGGAAATAGCGATAGAAGCTACACGTAAAGCGATATTGTCTCATATAAACTCTTGAAAATATAAATGGCGAGACAAATAGGGATTCTTGGCGGATCGTTTAATCCGGTACATATCGGGCATTTAATGCTGGCGAGCTACCTGAGTCAATATACTTCATTAGATGAAGTATGGCTAACATTTTCACCCCAGAACCCTCTGAAAAATGCTGACATGCTGATTGGCGATAAACATAGAATAGAAATGTTGCGAATTGCATCAGAAAACGTCGCCGGAGTTGAGGTGTGTGATGCCGAACTTAATTTACCTCGTCCGTCATACACTATAGATACTCTTACTTATTTACAAGAAAGATACCCCGAGTATAAATTCAGACTGATTATAGGAGCTGATAATTGGACTATTTTCAATAAATGGAAGGAGTATGAACGTATAATTGCAGAGTTTGGTGTGATAGTCTATCCTCGCCCGGGCTATGAATTATCGGAAATCTCGGTAGCAAATGTTGAGGTTGTTGAAGCTCCTACTATAAATATATCAAGTACATTTATACGTGAAGGATTTAGCCTGAAAAAAGATATGTCGGTATTTTTACCACATGGTGTATGCCGGTATATTTTGGATAATAATCTGTATCAAAACAATAATATATAAAATGAATAACTCCGCATTAACCCCAAATTCTTTGGCATTTATTGCTCTCTGTAATGAATATTGTGCAACAATCGAGCATGTTGGCGAACGTGAAAAAATCGATTTTGTCAATGCAATGTTGCGATTGTTGCCGAGGCTATATATTTCTGCTGCAGATTTGCGAATAGACAGTGGTGGCGAAGAAGATGCATATCTTGAATCAATACTTGAAGAGGACTATTATGAATCTGTTCGCCGAGGTATAGAAAATTTAATGGGTGCTGATGATGTCTATCTTGAGGTTTTTGAAGAGGATATGAAATATTCAGATACTCCAATAGGGGCAAGTATATCAGAATCACTCGCCGATATATTTCAGGTATTGTATAATTTTGTGGGAATGGTTAAAGATGCTCCTGATCATTTAATCCCATACGCATTGATAGCGGTAAGAGACGACTTCCAAGGCTATTGGAGTCGTACATTGTGTAACGTTATGCGGGCTCTCAATCACCTCCGATATTCAATGCCTGAGTAATTGTCGCTGATAATTCGTGACAATGTAATTGATG
>CAZBUT010000284.1:0-2554 GCA_964495165.1 uncultured Muribaculaceae bacterium
TATTTCAACTTTATTTTTTCAGAAAATTTGCAATTTTTCATCTTTTAATTCTGTTTTTGTGATTTTATACAGTCGGCAGAATGGATTCCTCATTATTTTTTCGTAAGTTTGCAACTACATAACACATTATTAATAATCAAAACAATAAACTAAATGTCACAAGAGATAACCACGCGTTTGCAAGCATTGCGCGCCGAGATGAAATCGGCAGGAGTCAATGCGACCATCATACCGCAAACCGACCCGCACCAGAGCGAATACATATCAGCCCATTGGCAAGTGCGTCGCTGGCTCAGCGGATTCACAGGTTCGGCTGGTTCATTGGTTGTAACCGACAACGAAGCACTGCTTTGGACCGACTCCCGCTATTTCATTCAAGCGGCCGACCAACTCGCCGGAACAGAAATCAAGCTAATGAAAGACGGGCTCACCGATACACCGACAATCAACAATTACCTTACTTCTCATTTAGACAAAGGAGACACAGTCGGTATCGACGGCATGGTATTTTCCACCGTTGAAGCAGCGTCCATGAGAACGGCATTTGCAACAGCCGGCATCACGCTTTGCGACTCGTTTGCCCCGATCGGCAAAATATGGAAAGACCGACCCGCCCTGCCAACAGGAGAAGTATTTATTCACGATGAAAAATATTCCGGTGAATCTGCCACTTCAAAAATAAACCGCGTACTCAACAATGCCGCTCAACAAGGAGCAACGAGTGTGTTCATTTCAGCTCTTGACGAAATCGCATGGACACTGAACATACGTTCTAACGACGTACCATTCAACCCTGTTGCCACCTCGTTCCTATATTTGTCCCACGCAGGCTCTGTTTTATTCATCGACAAGGCAAAAATCAATACCGAGACCGAGAAAAAACTCGCAAGCGACAACATTTCAATCGCACCTTACGACTCAGTCATCTCTTTCCTCCAAAATCTGCCCACCACCGCGCGCGTACTCATCAACGCCACAGCAACGGTAGAGAGACTTGCCTCATCTCTCGGGTCGAAAGCAAACAAAGGCACATCGCCGGCAGCATTACCCAAAAGCATCAAAAACGATGTACAACTAAACGGATTGCGAAACGCAATGAAACGCGACGGCGTGGCTCTTGTCAAATTATTCATGGAAATAGAGCGCCGCATGGCCGAGGGCATTAAATTAACCGAGATAGAGGTCGGTCAACTTGCAGCGCACTATCGCAGCCAAGGTGAATTATATTTTGACGACAGTTTTGACCCTATCGCCGGCTACGGTGCACACGGAGCAATAGTCCACTATTCAGCAACCGAGGAGACAAATGCCGAACTACACCCCGACAACCTTTTCCTTCTCGACTCAGGAGCGCAATATCTCGACGGGACAACCGACATCACGCGCACAATCTCATTGGGAGTTCCTACCGATATGCAACGCCGCGATTTCACCCTTGTAATGAAAGGCCATATCGCCCTCGGATCCATGATATTCCCGGCCGGCACCCGCGGCGCACAATTAGACGCTCTGGCTCGTCAGTTCCTATGGCAGAACGGGCTAAGTTACCTCCATGGCACAGGTCACGGTGTGGGACATTTCCTCAATGTGCACGAAGGGCCTCAGAGCATACGCCTCAACGAAAACCCAACCCCACTCACTCCGGGAATGGTAACATCAAACGAGCCGGGTGTTTACCGCGAAGGTCTCCACGGAATACGTTGCGAAAATCTGGTTTTGACCATACCGGCTTTCAGCACCGAGTTTGGCGACTTCCTCAAATTTGAAACATTGACACTTTTCCCGTTTGACCTGTCGTTATTTGACACAACAATAATGTCAGACGCTGAAATCGAATGGGTAAACAACTACCATACTATGGTTTACGACCGCTTGTCACCCATGCTCGATGACTCCGAAAAAGCTTGGCTCAAAGCAAAAACCGCTCCCCTACCCAAATAAACCCATCTAACCAAAATCATACATTATTATATATGGCTCTCATAAAACCATTATTGGGGATAACCCCTACCATAGGCAAAGATTGCTTTCTCGCCGACAATGCAACCATCATCGGCGATGTTGTCATGGGCGATGAATGTAGCGTGTGGTTCAACACCGTGTTGCGTGGCGATGTAAACTCCATACGCATCGGCAACCGCGTCAACATTCAAGACGGCTCAGTCCTCCACACCTTATACCAGAAATCAACCATTGAAATCGGCAACGATGTGTCAATAGGTCACAATGTCACTATACACGGAGCAAAAATCCACGACCTCGCACTCATAGGCATGGGTGCAGTAGTAATGGACGATGCCGAAGTTGGCGAAGGCGCCCTTGTCGCTGCAGGAAGCGTCGTGCTTTCGCGCACAAAGATCGGTCCGAATGAGCTTTGGGGTGGCGCGCCGGCAAAATTCATAAAAATGGTCGATCCGGCACAAAGCCGCGAAATCAACCAAAAAATTGCCCGCAACTACCTCATGTATTCCAAATGGTATGACGAGACCGCCGACAAACAAGAATAGCAACCATTAAAACAATATATTACTGTCCGCTAAACTTTTTTGAGCGG
>CAZBUT010000285.1:0-2550 GCA_964495165.1 uncultured Muribaculaceae bacterium
GCAAGCACCGGTTTCAATCATGGTTTGTTTGGTGACTGCTATTTCGGGATATGAGGGGAAAACGCTTGTCTCAAAATCGTTCTTAACGATTCCGTTCCAGCAAGTCACGGGCTGAGTCAGAGATTCCGCAAGATTACGGTCGGCAGGGTGAGGCGTTACACCGGCATAAGCCTTGGCTGTAGGAACACTCACTTGTGGCTTGGCAACAACAATGGCAGTCCCTTTCAGGCTCATTTCTATCGGTTTTATATCGGTACCGATGCCGGTTGCCAAGCACGGCTCATTATATATGAAAAACGGACAATCGGCCCCTATTTTAAATGCCATTGCAGCAAGTTGTTCACGAGACTTGCAACATGAAAATATTTCGTTAAGCCCGATAAGTGTGAAAGCGGCATCGGCACTGCCACCACCCAAACCGGCACCATCGGGAATAATCTTGTGAAGGAATATTTTTACATTGCCAATACCGGTTTCGGCTTGGAATAGATTATAGGCCTTCATTACTAAATTTTTTTCGGGGGGACAATCGACATGCCGTCCCGTGACGGTGAGAGTAGTATCATCATCGCAAGGCACTATTTCAAGAATATCACACCAATTCAGAGGATACATTACAGTTTCGATATTATGATAACCATCGGTACGTTTTTCGATGATATTAAGGCCGAGATTGATTTTTGCGTTTGGGAACAATATCATTTTGGAATTATTTTTTTGTCTTGTCGTTAAAAAGCAAATTTATTACTCTTTGCAAAGTTACGTAAATATTAGTGTCTGTAGAAGTTTTCTTTTGTAAATGTGTGTAACGGCGTCAATATCTGAAATAATTAGACGTGTAGAAAAAGTGTACATAACTAACAGAAATGGTGATTGCGTATTGTCGCTAAAAGGTGTATCTTTGCAATGTGAAATGAAAAACGATATGGCCGAAAATTACAACTATAACCGACGCAATAAACCTCAGCATCAGCCTTTATATGATGCCGGAGGACGTATGCAACCGCGTGACAAAGACCTTGAAGAAGCCGTTTTGGGTGCATTGATGCTTGAGAAAGATGCATATACAACTGTGTGTGATATACTCAAGCCCGAGAGCTTTTATGAACCGGCAAATCAAAAGATCTACGAGGCTATCCAAAGCCTTGGCGCGGCTCAGCAACCCATCGACATGTTGACTGTAACAGAGCGCTTGAGGCTTAATGGCACGCTTGAAGAAGTGGGTGGGCCGGTATTTATATCGGAATTAACTTCACGTGTCGCCTCGGGTGCTCACGTCGAGTATCATGCGCGTATTGTCGCCCAGAAGTATCTCGCGCGCGAACTCATATCATTTGCATCACAAATAGAGTCGAAAGCATTTGATGAAAGCAATGATGTCGATGATTTGTTGCAAGAAGCAGAAGGCAGGTTGTTTGAAATTTCACAACGCAATGTCAAGAAAGATGTGACTCAGATCGATCCGGTGATTGGACAGGCGATAGAACAGATTCAAGCCGCAGCCAACCGCACATCGGGATTGAGTGGTCTTGAATCGGGCTATCATGACCTTGACAAACTCACATCGGGTTGGCAAAATTCCGACCTTATCATCATTGCTGCACGTCCGGCAATGGGTAAAACAGCATTTGTGCTGTCAATGGCCAAAAATATGGCTATCACCTATAATACACCCGTTGCTATATTCTCTCTTGAAATGTCCAATCTTCAGCTTGTCAATCGCTTGATAAGCAATACTTGCGAGTTGGAGAGCGAAAAGATTAAGAGCGGAAAATTGACAACCATGGAATGGGATCAGTTGATGTCACGCATCAAGCATTTATATAGTGCGCCATTGTATATCGATGACACTCCGTCATTGTCTATATTTGAACTTCGCACTAAAGCTCGACGTCTTGTCAGAGAGCATCAGGTGAAATTCATAATAATTGACTATTTGCAGCTGATGAATGCCTCGGGCATGAAATTTGGCAGCCGTGAACAAGAGGTGAGTATGATTTCCCGTAATCTCAAGCAACTTGCCAAGGAACTGAATATTCCGATAGTGGCACTGTCGCAGTTGAATCGCAGTGTCGAGTCGCGCACCGATGGCAAGCGTCCTCAGCTCTCGGACTTGCGTGAATCGGGAGCAATCGAGCAAGATGCCGATATAGTGTGTTTTATACACCGTCCAGAGTATTATTTGCGCTCCGACACCGATGCCAATGGAAACGACATCAGAGGTCTTGCCGAATTTATTGTGGCAAAACACCGTAGCGGTTCGGTTGACGACATTAAATTGCGGTTCAAAGCCAAATATGCGCGATTTGAAAACTGGGGAGAAGACATGGCGGTATCTCAACAAGCAACTATCGGTTCAAAACTCAATAATCCTGAGAATAATGTCGCAACTGTATCTCTTCAGGGAGGCAATGCCGATTTTCTGACATCTACAGATGATGGTCCAACACCGTTCTAACCTTATAGCTGTAACTATAAAAGCCTTAAACATTCACGAGGCTGTCTAACAATAATAGTTGGGCAGCCTCTTTGCTTTGAGCAAAAAATGGA
>CAZBUT010000286.1:0-2522 GCA_964495165.1 uncultured Muribaculaceae bacterium
ACCTCCAGGTTATGAGCCTGGCGAGCTACCACTGCTCCACTCCGCGATGTTTTCTGAGTGCAAAGTTACGACCTTTCTCCCACTCCTCCAAATACAACGCCCCATTTTTCCCATAAAATATGTTAAATCAATGTTCTGCAACATAATTTCCACCGAAAAGCGTCCTTTTCATGTCAAAATAATTACAAAAACGAGCTAAAAAAAATTGGGTGTCTCACGACAACCAATCTTAGTTAACCTTAAATCTAATACCATGAAAAACACGTTACAAAATTACGTGCCTCTTTCTTTTTCAGCAAAAAACTATCACACAAAATGACGTGTGATTAACACATTTTACATTATAATGAAAGATGCAACCTCACAACACGCGCACAAACGTCGGTTTTACGTAGCGCAATATTGCAATTTGTAACAAAAGCCGCAATATCTCGATTAACAATCATAAACAAAACAAGACTGCGCCAAGATTTCATAATCTTTTTGGCGCAGTCTCGATTGAGTATATTCTTCTAAAAACATAGAAGCTGTTTAAACAACTTCTTATCCTATAAGATTTTTGCCGGTCATTTCAGCAGGTTGTTGAAGTCCCATGATATGAAGTATTGTCGGAGCCACATCAGCGAGAATACCGTCGGTAATCTTGGCGTCGGTGTTGGCTGTAACATATACACATGGCACCGGGTTAAGCGAGTGGGCCGTGTTGGGGGTTCCGTCGGGGTTCACAGCATTATCGGCATTACCATGGTCGGCAATAATTATCACTTCGTAGCCGGCAGCTTTTGCAGCTTCAACTGTTTCTTTGACACACTCGTCAACAGCAGTAACGGCTTTCTCAATTGCCTCATATATACCGGTGTGACCTACCATATCGCCATTGGCATAGTTAACGACAATAAAGTCATATTTTTCCTCTTTGATAGCCTCTACAAGTTTGTCTTTAACCTCATAAGCACTCATTTCGGGCTTGAGGTCATAGGTAGCCACCTTGGGAGAAGCAACAAGAATGCGTTCTTCGCCTTCGTAGGGAGTTTCACGTCCGCCGTTGAAGAAGAATGTCACGTGGGCATACTTCTCGGTCTCGGCAATGTGCAATTGTTTTTTGTTTAATGCCGAGAGATATTCACCAAGAGTGTTTGACACATTTTCTTTGTCAAAGAGAATGTGTACGCCTGTAAACGAAGCGTCATAGGGAGTCATGCAATAGTATTGCAATCCGGGAATAGTGTGCATTCCCTCTTCGGGCATATCTTTCTGAGTAAGCACGATGGTCAACTCTTTGGCTCGGTCGTTTCTGTAGTTGAAGAAAATCACAACATCGCCCTCCTTGATTGTGCCGTCGACCGATGCATTAGAGATAGGTTTGATAAACTCATCGGTTACATCTGCATCATAAGATGCCTGCATTGCGGCGACAAGATCATCGGCTTTTTCACCAACGCCATTAACAAGCAGGTCATAAGCCACTTTCACGCGCTCCCAACGCTTGTCACGATCCATTGCATAATAACGGCCGATGATAGAAGCTATCTTACCTGTCGATTTAGCGCAATGAGCTTCAACCTCCTCGATGAACCCTTTACCGCTGCGGGGGTCGGTGTCACGACCGTCCATGAAGCAGTGGATAAACACATTGCTTAATTCATAATGCTTTGCAATGTCGCAAAGGGCAAACAGGTGGTCAAGAGAAGAGTGAACACCGCCATTTGAAGTCAATCCCATGAAATGGATTGATTTTCCCTGCTCTTTGGCATAGGAAAAAGCATTTTTTATTTCAGGGTTATCAAGTATAGATCCTGTCTGGCAGGCTTTGTTGATTTTCACAAGGTCTTGATACAGCACACGTCCGGCACCGATATTCAAGTGCCCTACTTCTGAATTACCCATTTGACCGTCGGGAAGACCAACGTTTTCTCCACTTGCTTGAAGTTGAGAATTGGGATATGTGCTTGTCAAGTAATCCCAATAAGGAGTAGGAGTCGAATAGATGACATCGCTCTTGGTTTTGTTGCCAATACCCCAACCGTCCAATATCATCAATAACGCTTTCTTTGCCATAATTTTATATATTTATTTTGTTTATTATTTTTCACCGTGCAAAATTACAAAAACTTTGCCATACATAATACCTAAACAATCATAAATAAGCAAAGAAAGGAATCAACCACTACGGCCGGCTCCTTTCTTTGTTTTGGAGCGTTACAAGCAACGATGCCTGTGATGAATCGGTAACTTTTCTGCCTTAAAGGAGCAATACACTACACGGCTATTGTGGTTCGGCGATACTAAGATGCTGTTTAAAATTTATTGAATATTTTTACGGCTTCATAATGGGACAGTTTCGGCTTAATTAAGGCTTTTTTAGTTGCCTTTTACGTTATATTGTTTGTAAATAGCTCGCTATTCACTGCACAATTTATCTAAAACCCATTCCAAAACAGCTCTTAAATAATCTCGAAATAAAATTTAAGGGAACTTCTATAAATTACTTTGAAAAGATTTATGACTTTTTACTTGAGGGG
>CAZBUT010000287.1:0-2507 GCA_964495165.1 uncultured Muribaculaceae bacterium
GAGATAACAATCTATATGATTAAATTTCCACTCGTTGTTTAATAACATAAATTTCCTATGGGAGGTTTTTTTGGTGTTGCCAAGAAAGAAAGATGTGTAAATGAATTGTTTTATGGTGTTGATTACAATTCACACATGGGAACAAAACGTGCCGGCATAGCGACATGTTATAATGGGGTATTCACGCGTTCTATACATAATATTGAGAACGCATATTTTCGCTCTAAATTTGAGTCAGACTTGGACGAATTTAAAGGTAGTGTAGGTATTGGGGTTATAAGCGATACCGATGCACAACCGATAATCGTAAATTGTCATCTTGGCAAATTTGCCATTGTGACAGTCGGACGCATTAACAATATCGGCGAGCTTGAAAAGGAGTTGCTTGCCAAAGGACATCATTTCTGTGAACATAGTTATGATATTATTAATCCCACTGAAATGATCGCGGCATTAATCAGCGAGGGTTCAGATTATGTGAGCGGTATAGAAAATGTGTATCGTCGCATAAAAGGCTCCTGTTCGATGTTGCTGTTGACAGAATCAACAATTATTGCTGCGCGTGATAATCTTGGTCGTACTCCTATATTGATTGGCAAAAAAGATGGCGCTCATGCCGCGACATCCGAATCATGCTCTTTTGCAAATCTTGGCTATGAAATTGAGTACACAATGGGACCCGGCGAAATTGTAGAGATAAAGGCCGACGGCTTTAAACAACTTCGCGCACCAAATGATAAAATGCAGATATGCGCATTTTTATGGACCTATTATGGCTATCCTGCTTGTGAATATGAGGGGCGCAATGTTGAAGCCATGAGATATGAATCGGGACTGGAAATGGGTAAAAAAGATGATGCCGATGTTGATTTTGTAAGCGCGATTCCCGATTCGGGTATCGGTATGGCGCTTGGATATGCCCAAGGTAAAGGAGTCCCCTATCAGCGAGGCATTGTAAAATACACACCCACATGGCCCCGCAGTTTCACGCCAAGCACTCAGGAACGTCGTGAATTGGTGGCAAAAATGAAATTAATAACAAACAAGTCTTTGCTGAAAGGGAAAAAAGTCATATTCTGCGACGATTCGATTGTCAGAGGCACACAATTGCGCGACAATGTAAAAGATATGTTTGCCGACGGAGTGAAAGAAATACATATCCGCATTAGTTGCCCTCCTCTGATATATCCATGCAAATTCATCAATTTCACGTCATCAAAGAGTGAAATGGAGCTGATAACACGTCGTGTTATAGCTGAGTTGGAGGGCGATCCTGATAAAAATCTTGACGCATATGCGACGACCGGCTCTCCCGAATATGAACGCATGATTGAGGAAATACGCAAGAAACTGAATCTTACGTCTTTGAAGTTTAATTCAATCGAAACAATCGTGCAATCGATAGGACTGCCAAAATGCAAGATTTGCACTCATTGTTTCGACGGTACGAGCTATGAGTAATCAACAATTTTTAAGTTTGTGAAATTGGGATAAATAACTAACTTTGCAAATTAATGTATTCTAAGAATTATAATAATTATTTCTAATATCTTTTTAATATGAGTTTAAACATCATTGTGCTTGCAAAGCAAGTGCCCGACACTCGCAATGTAGGCAAAGATGCGATGAAAGAAGACGGTACTATTAACCGTGCCGCTCTTCCGGCGATCTTCAATCCTGAAGATTTAAATGCTTTGGAACAAGCCCTTCGCCTTAAAGACGCAAACCCCGGCTCGACTATTACATTGTTGACAATGGGATTGCCTCGTGCTTCTGAAATCATACGTGAAGCAATGTATAGAGGCGCCGACACCGGTGTCGTATTAACCGACCGTGCTCTTGGTGGAGCCGACACATTGGCTACATCTTATTCACTCGCTCAGGCCGTGAAAAAATTTGGCAACTATGACATTATTCTTGGCGGTCGCCAGGCTATTGACGGTGATACTGCCCAAGTTGGTCCGCAGATTGCCGAAAAATTAGGCTTGCCGCAAGTAACCTATGCCGAAGAAATCTTGGATCTTAAAGACGGTTTTGTTACGGTAAAACGTCGTCTTGAATCAGGCGTTGAAACAGTCAAATGTCCATTGCCTTGTGTTGTGACCGTAAATGGCTCAGCTGCCGACTGCCGTCCGCGTAATGCCAAACTTATACAAAAATACAAATATGCAGTTTCTCCGAGCGAAAAAGAGAAACTGAGCGATGAGATGAAAGCTGTAGTTGAGTCTCGTCCGTATCTGAATTTGCAGGAATGGAGTGCGGCTTACGTTGAAGCCGATCCGGCTCAAATAGGTCTCGCCGGCTCTCCTACAAAAGTAAAAGCAATTGAAAATGTAGTGTTCACCGCAAAAGAAAGCCGTTGTCTTGAAAACAATGACGAGCAACTGGAAGATCTCATAAAAGAACTTATTGCTAATCACACTATTGGCTAATCTTTAACGTCTAAAACATCATTATTATGTCAGATAACAACAATTTAATAGTATATTGCGAGTTTGAAGACGGCA
>CAZBUT010000288.1:0-2505 GCA_964495165.1 uncultured Muribaculaceae bacterium
AGGGATTGTCGGATATTGCAACAGTGCCTGAGCAGTTTCCTCCAGAAAATCTTTATCCTCTTCTGACAATGGTTGAAACCGGCAATATGTACGCAAATTATCCTCTAAATGCTCCATATATGTCATACCGCTCAACACAGTAAGAACTCCGGGCCATGTTCCGGCAAAACGGAATGCCCACGAAGCGACGCTTCTATCGGGTTGGCGTTGGCGCAACTTTGTAGCAATATGATCATGTACTTTGGATAGACGCCCTCCCAACAATGGTTCCATAATAACAGCCGGGATATTGCGTTTTTCAAGTTCGGCATACAAATATTCGGCATCAGTATTGCGTGGATTCACCTCCTTGGCGTGCTTCCAATCGACATAGTTCATCTGTATCTGCACAAAATCCCATTGATATTTATCATGTTGAGAAAGCAGATAATCAAATACTTTTATATCTCCATGATAAGAAAAGCCAAGGTTGCGAATGCGACCGGCCTTTCTCTCCTCTACCAAGAAATCAAGTATCCCGTTTTTCACGTAACGAGATTCATACTCCTCCATGCCATTACCCATACCTATCGCATGAAGCAACATATAGTCAATATAGTCCACTTGCAATTCTTTAAATGAATTGTGGTACATTTTCAACGACTCTTCCCTACTCCATGTACTCGGGCTGAAATTTGACAATTTTGTGGCAATGAAATATTTATCTCGCGGATGGCGTTTCAGAGCAATGCCTGTTGCCCGTTCTGACTTACCTTGACAATAAGCCGGAGATGTATCAAAATAGTTCACACCATATTCAATAGCTTTATCAACCAATCGATTGACACGTTCTTGATCTATTTCATTATTAACGTTGCTCACTGTAGGCCAACGCATACAGCCATAGCCAAGCAGTGACACCTTATCATTGGTCTTTGGGTTGATTCGATATGCCATTTCCCCTTTAGGAATTTCGGCATCGGTCAAATTGCCTTTCACAGCCGGATTCTCACCATGTTTACAACCGGTCATCGCAACCGATGTCGCTGCAACACCTAAACCAACCCGCTTCAAAAAAGCGCGACGCGATATATTGTCATTCTTTTTCATTGTTCTTAAATATATTTATGGTGCTCGATACCCTCTACATAGATTGCGCTGAACGGACGTGCCGGGCATAAATTTTCACAGGCGCCACAACCTATACATTTTTCCACATTAACAAATGGCACCTTGGGAGAATCAGGATCATTGGCATCATAGTTTGCCATTGTAATCGCGCCGGTCGGACAACGACGGGCACACAATCCGCAACTATCACCTGAGGTCATCGGAATACAATTTTCTTTAACCCACACTGCATACCCTATCTGTATAGATGATTTTTCGGCTACGTCAATCGGTCGTATAGCCCCTGCGGGACACACATTTGAACATTTTGTACATTCGGGGCGGCAATATCCCCGTTCATAAGATGATTCAGGTTGCATTATAGCCGACATATCAGAAGAGGGGCGAAGCACTTGATTGGAGCACACCGACACACATAATTGGCAACCGGTACAATGCTGACGCAAATTATTCAAGCTCAATGCTCCAGGGGGGACAATAGGAGTTTTGCGCTTAGGTATTTTCTTATCGGCAATTACTGCCAAACCTCCGTCAACAGTCTTTTCTTTCGCGCTAATCAAAGATCCGGTGACAAACAGCGTTGCCAACGACAAAAAACTGCGACGGTTTATTGCATTTTTATCTTCGCCACTCTGTTTGGTTAATGCGTTTAATTGTCGGTTACGCATCGTATATGAAATTGCTTTTTTATGGCAAGAGTCAATACAATCCATACAGCTCACACATCGGGAGTAATCAATTTTATGACTTGATAAATCAATGCATGATGCCTTGCAATTGCGAGAACATTGTTTACAATTTACACATTTCGATGTATCGATAACCGGACGCAAAAGAGAATATTTTGCCAACACCCCCAAAACCGATCCGACAGGACACACTGTATTACAATATGTACGACCGCCACGCCATGCAAGAACTGCAATTACAATAAGAGATAACACTGCAATCAAAAAAACAGGCAAACTCTTCAGCCACACATCTGTTTCATAAAAAGCATAGCTGTTTAACCGTTCTGCCCATAGAGCCAACAAGTTATTTCCCCACTGCCAGACTGGAGCAAATATATTTTGAGCGATACGGCCATACATGCTATATGGCGCAATGATAGAGGCAATTGCCGTAAAGCCCGCCAATATTGCGGCTATAAACACAACCAATATTGAATATCTCAAAACCTTTTTTTCAGGAGAATAGGTATATCGGTTTTTCTTTGCTTTTTTACCAAACCATGCAAATATATCTTGCATCACGCCCAACGGACATATTATAGAACAATATACCCGTCCAAACACAAATGTCAAAGCGGCAAGAAAAACGATAACCCCAACATTAAGGGCAAGTACGGCCGGAAGAAATTGTATCTTTGCCAACCAGCCAATCCAACCATGCACC
>CAZBUT010000289.1:0-2477 GCA_964495165.1 uncultured Muribaculaceae bacterium
CGTCTTGTTCGATTGCAGCTTGTTTTGCCATATAATAATCTTAAATAAATCTATCTCCAAGCACCTCTTGGATATAGTCAAATGTGGTTAATATCTCTGCTTTCCCGTCTACTACCGCTACAGTGTGTTCATAATGCGCCGACGGTTTACCGTCTTTGGTTGAACATGTCCAACCGTCAGAAGCAATCTTCACATTGCGGCTACCGAGATTGATCATCGGCTCGATTGCTATACACATGCCATTCTTAATAACAGGACCGATTCCTCGGCGTCCATAATTGGGCACTTCGGGAGATTCATGCATCTTCTTTCCGATTCCGTGTCCACACATCTCACGCACCACAGTGTATCCGCGAGATTCACAATAAGTCTGGATTGCATTGGCAATATCACCGATGCGTTTGCCCTCCACGCAGGCATTGATACCTTTGTAAAGCGATTCTTTTGTCGTCTTGCACAACGCCATTACTTTTTCGTCGATTTCACCTACAGGAAATGTATAGCAAGTGTCTCCGTGAAAACCATTATACTCAACGACACAATCTGTACCAATTATATCACCTTCACGCAGCGTATAATTGGAAGGGAAACCATGCACTACTACCTCATTGACCTCTATGCAAAGGGTTCCGGGAAATCCGCCATAACCCAAACAGGCAGGGCGACCACCATTGTCAAGGATAAACTCTCTGGCAATAGTGTCGAGCTTATGAGTTGTCACTCCCGGAGCCACCCACTTGGCTACTTCGCCAAGTGTGCGGCTTACGAGATTGTTTGCTTCCCTCATAAGTTCAATTTCTTCGGGTGTCTTTAGATAGATCATTTATAATCTTAAAGTAGCTTGTGAACGTTATTTACCGATTAATAGGCACTGCCTGTTGTGCGGCCTTTAATCTTACCATCTTTCATGAGTCCGTCATAGTGGTGCATCATCAAGTGGCTCTCAACTTGTTGCAATGTATCAAGTACAACACCTACAAGAATGAGCAATGATGTTCCTCCAAAGAATTGAGCGAAATTCTGGCTGATGCCAAAGAAACGCGCAAATGCAGGAAGGATAGCCACAATACCAAGGAATATAGAACCCGGCAATGTGATGCGCGACATGATAGAGTCAAGATACTCTGCTGTTTTCTTTCCTGGCTTAACTCCGGGGATAAATCCGTTGTTACGCTTCATGTCTTCTGCCATCTGAGTGGGGCGCACTGTAATTGCAGTATAGAAATATGTAAACGCCACAATCATGATGAAATAAACAAGATTATACCAGAAACCGTTGATGTCGGTAAATGCCGATGATCCGTCAGAGCCAAAACCTGCGAAAGTGATAGGAATGAACATGATTGCCTGAGCAAAGATGATAGGCATTACACCATTAGCATTCACTTTCAAAGGTATATATTGACGAGCACCGCCATATTGTTTGTTACCTACAATACGCTTTGCATATTGCACGGGGACTTTGCGAGTACCTTGTACAAGAAGCACGGCACCGATAACAACTGCAAAGAGAAGAATGATCTCTACGATAAACATGATAAGACCACCTTCAGATCCTGTTGATCCCGGGAGACGGCTTGTAAACTCATAGAACAATGCGCTCGGGAAACGAGCAATAATACCAACCAAGATTATGAAAGAGATACCGTTACCGATACCGCGGTCAGTAATGCGCTCGCCAAGCCACATGATGAACATTGAGCCTGCAGCAAGGATAATAGTAAGGAACGCTATTGTCCAGAATCCCATATCCACATGACCACCTGCGCCATTTACCTGCACTTGAAGGTTTACAAGGTAGGCAGGAGCCTGAAGCATAAGGATAAGCACTGTCAAATAGCGAGTGTACTGGTTCAATTTCTGACGGCCGCTCTCACCCTCACGCTGCATCTTCTGGAAAGAAGGCAACACCATACCCAACAATTGTATCACAATCGACGCAGTGATATAGGGCATGATACCAAGCGCAAAAATCGACGCTTGTGAGAACGCACCACCTGAGAACATATCAAGAAGCTGCATAAGTCCACTCTTGTTTGTAAACGCTGCAAGCGCATCCAAATCATCGGGGTGGAATCCGGGAAGCACAACGTAACAACCCAATCGGTACACAAGTACCAAAAGGAGTGTTACGATAATGCGCTTACGCAGTTCTTCAATAGTCCAAATGTTTTTTATGGTTTGAATAAATCTCATTATTTTTAGACTTTATTGATTGAACCACCGGCAGCTTCAATTGCTTGTTGAGCTGCAACCGAGAATGCATTGGCTTCTACTGCAACCTTGCGAGTAATTGCACCATTGGCAAGAATCTTAACGAGTTGCTTGCGGTTGATGAAACCGGCTTCGCGAAGTTCGGCAATGCCCACTTTTTCAAGATTCTTAGCTGTTGCAAGTGCTTCAATATCGCTGATATTTATAGCTTTATACTCAACACGGTTGATGTTTTTGAAACCGAATTTAGGCAAACGGCGTTG
>CAZBUT010000290.1:0-2464 GCA_964495165.1 uncultured Muribaculaceae bacterium
CATTCCGGCCGACTCAAATTGGAATGTTCCGGTTGTACGTCCTTCGCAATATAACTGGTATGTTTTAGGATCGTCGATAGGCACATTGTCTATGTCGACATCGATACCCCTTGTCTGTTTGATGTTGGCAAGAGCTTCTTTGATGATAGACAGTGTCTTAAGTCCTAAAAAGTCCATTTTGATAAGCCCGGTGTCTTCAATTACCGAGCCTTCATATTGAGTTACCAGTAGTTTGGTGCCGTCTTTGTCGTAAGCTGTACTCACGGGAACCCAATCGGTGATGTCGTCGCGTCCGATGATTACCCCACATGCATGTACGCCTGTATTGCGCACGTTTCCTTCAAGTTCTTTGGCGTATTTGAGGGTGTCGCGTATTAGGGGGTTGGGGCTGTTTAATTCGTTTTGAAAATCCGGTATGTGTTCGTAGCAGTTTTTGAGCGTCGGTTTAAGCTCTTTACCATTAACCTCAGGCATGTGGCGAGGAATGAGTTTTGTCAGCCTATCGCTTTCTTGCAGCGGAAGTTTCTGCACGCGTGCGACATCCTTGATTGAAAGTTTTGCTGCCATTGTGCCGTAGGTAATGATTCGGGCGACTTTCTCTGCTCCGTATTTTTCTATTACATATTTCAATACATCGGCACGTCCGTCATCGTCAAAATCAATATCGATATCGGGTAACGATATACGGTCGGGATTCAGACAACGTTCAAAAAGCAAATCATATTTTATAGGATCTATTTGTGTGATGTCAAGACAGTAAGCTACTGCCGATCCCGCGGCTGAACCACGTCCGGGTCCTACCGAAACGCCAAGACGGCGTCCGGCAGCAATGAAATCCTGCACGATAAGAAAGTATCCCGGGAATCCCATGTTTTTTATCGTGTTAAGCTCAAAATCTATGCGCTCTTGTTGCTCTTCTGTAAGTGTTCCCCAGCGACGTTTAGCTCCCTCATATGTCAAGTGACGCAGATAGTCGTCGTTGTTTGTGAAGCCCTCGGGTAGGGGAAAATTGGGTAATATCGGTCCATGGTCTATAGAATAGAATTCGACCTTGTCGAGTATTTCAATGGTATTGCTCAGTGCCTCCGGAATGTCTGAAAACAATGCATTCATTTCTTCTTGGGTTTTCATCCATTCCTGTTTGGAGTACAACATGCGTTTTGGATCGTCGAGATCTTTGCCGGTAGATACGCATATTAGACGGTCGTGAGCTTCAGCATCGTCTTCGTTGACAAAATGCACATCATTGGTGCATACAAGTTTTATGTCAAATTTGCGCGCAATTCTAATTAATTCGGGGTTTACCGATTCCTGCACTTGATAAACGGCATGATTGGCGCGTGGCACTGTGGCTTTGTGGCGTTGTAACTCAATGTAATAATCATCGCCAAATGTGTTTTTAAACCACTCTGCTTGACGTTCGGCTTCCTCTATTTCGCCCGCTTGTATAAGACGAGGTATTTCTCCGCCAAGACATGCCGAACACACGATTAGACCTTCATGATGCTTTGCTAATTCTGTTTTGTCGGTTCGAGGGTGAGAGTAAAAACCTTCTGTCCACGCGCGCGATACTATCTTAATAAGATTATGATAACCCTTTTCGTTTTTTGCAAGTACCACCAAGTGTCGTCCTGTGTCTTTTTTATCGGTATGCTCAAGCAATGATTTATTGGCAACATACATTTCGCAACCGAAAATTGGTTTAAACAACTTCTTTTCCAATTCGGCATTTTCCGACAATAAACGTTCCACCTCCTCAGTGTTCTCTTTTTCTTTTGCTGTTTCGAGGGCTTTCTTGTTGGCTTTGAGAGCATCATTGATTTTGCCGTTTTTCTTTTTTACGTAATTGAAAAACTCCTTTATGCCAAACATGTTGCCGTGGTCGGTTATTGCCAACCCTTTCATTCCGTCGGCGATAGCTTTGTCGACGAGTGCAGGGATTGAGGCTTGGCCGTCCAGTACTGAGAACTGTGAGTGAACGTGAAGGTGGATAAAAGGTTGCATATTATATTAAGGTGGATTATTAATTCAATTCGCATCAAAGTTACAAATTTATTCTTATGTCGACTATACCTCATCAATCTAAAAATCTCAAAAGTTATCAACATTTCACTATGTGTAACACATCGGCTGTTGTAGGCTTTTAAATTCTTCCCGGCGAGTGGCTCCTTTGCCTGACTTGCAAGAACGAAATTCCTTGAGAGTGGAAGTCACCGCACAACTGTCCCCATGTTTTTGCGCGAGCAAAAATAGGGGGACGAGAAGCGGCTAATGCCGCTTCGGGTGGGGGTCAACTGCCTAATTCGTCCAATTCCTCCCATTCGACCCATTAATCCTCCCCAAAAAACGCCGCCATGACAGGATCGCATATCTGCGTTGAAAACAGTTGCTAACTTTGTCGCAAAAAGAAACTTCTGTAAATTCCCATAAAACCAACTGAAATGAAAACGGTAACAATCCTCCC